>DASTDR010000131.1:0-33629 GCA_035710265.1 Gemmatimonadales bacterium
GTTCCTGTTCGTGTTCTGGGGCGCCTTAGGCGCGGGCTACCTGCGCTGGGCGTTCCTGGGCCGGCCGGTCGGCATGCAGCTCGCGACGCCGCGGGCGCTGCCCAGCGTCGTTCCGATCGCGACGGCGCTCGGCCTGCTCAACGTTCTGTTCCTGACGTTTGTCGTCGTGCAGATCCGCTACTTCTTCGGCGGTGCCGACCTGATCGAACAGACCAGCGGGCTCACGTACGCTACCTACGCGCGTCAGGGATTCTTTCAACTGGTGGTCGCCAGCGGCCTTGTGCTCCCGATTCTGCTCGGCGCCGATCATCTCGTGACGGGCGGCACGCCGGCACAGGTGCGCGTCTTTCGGCAGCTCGCCGGTCTGCTGTTGGTGTTGCTCGCCGTGATCATGGCCTCGGCGCTGCAGCGCATGCGGCTGTACGTCGAGACCTACGGGCTGTCCGAGGACCGGCTGTACGCGACGGCGTTCATGATTCTGCTGATCGGCATTTTCGCATGGTTCTGCTGGACCGTTCTACGGGGGGTGCGCCACCGCTTTGCGTTCGGCGCCCTCATGCAGGGCTTGGCCGTGCTTGCGGGACTTCATCTGCTCAATCCCGATGCGCTCATCGTGCGCACGAATCTGAATCGGCCCGTCGATGAACGGCCGTTCGACGCCCGCTACGCTGCGACGCTGGGCGCGGACGCGGTTCCCGCGCTGCTCGAGGCGCTGCCACGGCTCACCAGCGACGATCGCTGCATCATCGTGACCCGCTGGCTGGATCGCTGGGTGGACGGGAATGGAGAGCTTGCGCGTGCCGACTGGCGGTCGTGGAATTGGAGCCGGGCTCGCACACGCAACATGCTGCGCGCTCGCGCGCCGGAGCTCCGTGAGTCCTGCAAGGATTTCAAGGAATGACGATGGAGCTCCAGAACGTCGTCATGGCGCTCCTCGTTGGATTCGCGAGCGGTGTGATCGGATCGGACGCGATCGGACTCTGGCTGATCAAGCTCGGCAAAGTCATTCGAAGGCGGGGGAAGTAGATTTGGAGGCATGACCCTCCACATTACCCAGGTTGACTCGTTCACGAACCGCCCATTCGCCGGCAACCCCGCAGGCGTCTGTATTCTTCCGAAGGCGGCTACTGAGCAATGGATGCTCGACGTCGCGCGCGAGATGAACCTCGCTGAGACCGCGTTCCTCGTGCCGCGGCGCGACGGCTACGACCTCCGCTGGTTCACGCCCACCGTCGAAGTCGATCTGTGCGGGCACGCGACGCTCGCCAGCGCGCACGTATTGTGGGAAGACGGCCACGTGAAGCCCAACGCGCAGGCGCGCTTCCACACCAAGAGCGGCTTGCTCACGGCCGACCGGCGTGACGCCTGGATCGAGCTGGATTTTCCAGCTACTCCCGCCGCTCCCGCGGACGCGCCGCCCGGATTACGCGAAGCACTCGGCGCAACGCCGCAGTTCGTCGGACGAAGCAAGTTCGACTATCTCGTCGAGCTCGAGGACGAAGCCACCGTGCGGAGGCTCGATCCCGACCTCGGCGCAATCGGCCGCATCAAAGCGCGCGGCGTCATCATCACGAGCCGAGCCGACACAGGCAAATACGACTTCGTGTCCCGCTTCTTCGCTCCGCAGTCCGGTGTGCCCGAAGATCCCGTCACGGGATCGGCGCACTGCGCGCTCGCTCCATACTGGAGCGCTAAGCTCGGTAAGAAAGAGCTGATGGCATTTCAAGCCTCAGCGCGCGGCGGCGAGCTGCGGCTGCGGCTCGAAGGAGATCGCGTTCGCCTCGGCGGCCAGGCCGTGACGGTGTTGCGTGGGGAACTGACCGCGGGCAACTTGGCGTCGTGACCGACGCCAAATCCAGCCGAATAATCGGCTATCTCTGCGCCCTCGGTGCCGGCGCGGTGTGGGGAACGACCGGCCCACTTTCCACCAAGCTCTACGCTGAAGGCGCAGCCATCACCGGCATCGGATTCTGGCGCCTGATCCTCGGCACCGCCGGCCTCGCGCTGTGGGCGCTGCTGTTCCATCGCGAAGTCTTCAAGGTGGACCGCAAAGGGATGTGGCTGATGGGTGGGCTGGGCGGCGCGATGGTGGCGCTGTTCGAAGTCGCCTATCAGTTCGGCATTGCCGGCGCGGGCGTGGCGGGCGCCGCCGCCCTGCTCTACACCGCGCCCGTCATGGTCGCCCTGGTCGCAAAACCGCTGCTCGGCGAGAAGCTGACACCACTGCGGTTCGCGCTCGCCACGGTCGTGATGATCGGGGCCGCCATGACAGTCATGGGAAAGAGCGGAGCCGAAACGTCGAGCGCGATCGCGTTGCCCAGCCTCGTCGTGGGAGTCATCGGTGGCCTGCTGGCAGCAGTCAGTTTCGCGACTACAACGGTGCTGGCGCGCTGGACCGTTCCGCTCTACGGCTCGTATCGGATGCTGTTCTGGGAAGCACTGGGCGGGGTGATCATCATCGCGATCGTATTGGGAGCGGTGGGTCTGGCGAAGTCGGGAGACGCCGCCCAACTGATGCCTTTGCCTCCGACGAGCGCCGCCTGGGCGTATACGTTCGCCCTGGCGATCGGCGGCGTCATCCTGGCCAACTTCCTCTTCTTTGCCGGCGTTCGGCGCATCGAAGCCACACCAACCGCCGTCGCCGCCACCATCGAACCGGTTGTCGGTGCGCTGCTCGCGTTCCTGCTCCTCAGCCAGGCACTCACGTTCGTCGGATGGGTTGGCCTGCTGATGGTGGTCGGCGGGGTCGCCGCCGGCTACATCCTCGAGGGCCTAAAACAGCAGCTCGACGCCCAATCGGAACAGCCGGGGCGCCCCGTATGAAAACAGCGGCTGCGTGTAGTCACGCGCGGCCGATTGGAACAGCGGGAACAGCTCGTTCCTTCCCTCGATGAGTCCATTGCCGTCCTGGTCGGCGTAGGAGCGATAACGCGGCGATTCGTACGGGATCGGCTCGGGATGCGCCTGGTACGCGCGCTCCGCCAGCGAATCGATTCCCCCCGGCGTCAGATTGGGCATTCCCGTGTCGCGCCGCACCGACTCGATGTTGCGCCGATTCAGCAGGTTTCTCACATCGAGATACACGCTTCCCATCCACCCGCCGAGGCTGAGCTGGCGTCGCACCAAGAGGTCCACCGTCATCGTCATCGGCAAGCGATGGCTGTTCGGCAACCCGATCAGCGTATCCCCGGTCGCGTTGGTCATGGTGAACGGCAGGCCCGAGCTGACGCGCGCGATGGCCGCGGCTTCGAATCGCGCGAACGGGCGGATGCCGAGCAGGGCCGGCCCCACACTGTCCGGCAGCTGTACCTGGCCGACGAACGTGAGATTGTGGCGCCGGTCGTAATCGAGCGGATACTCCACGTTCGCGGAGTTGACGGTATCACCATTCTCGACGCGGATCCGCCGCACGAGCTGGAACGCGTTCGTCGCGCTCGCTTCCGCTGTTTGGAGCGTGTAGGCGAGGCGCACCCCCCAGCCGTCCCGCACGGGTCGGTCGGCGATGACCTCTGCACCTTTCACGTTGCCATAATCGGCGTTGCCGAAGATCGTCGAGTCGGGATCGATACCGAGCGGCACTGACGCGACCATCCCGGTCAGCTGCTTGCTGAAGACATTGACTCGCAGCGTCGTGGTCTCGCTGGGCCGCGCGCGCACCGAGAACTCGTACTGCGTCGCATCCTCGAAGCCGAGGTTGGGATTGCCCCGCCGGAAGCGTCCCGTGCGCAACGTGTCGTCGAATGCCGCGTCGACGAGATACTGGAAGTCCGGCGCCTGCGAGAACCGGCCCCAGCTCGCGACGAACGTGGCCCCCTTGAGCACGGTCGAAAAACCAAGCCGCGGGTTGAGGGAGCGTCGCGCACCGACCGTGGAGCCGGGAACGCCGGATCCGGGACTGAGCTGATCGTAGCGCAGCCCGAACGTCACGACGAAATCGCTGCCGCGTAGCTGGCTTTCGAAATACGCCGCAGCGCTCATGGGCTGAAACGACGACGCGGTGGCGGGCGGGACCGTGTCACCGACCGGCAGGTACGCGAGCGCGCGCTGGAAGGTGCGCACCTTCTGCCAGGCGACTTCTCCACCAAAGTAGAAATCCGCACTCGGACCACCCACGCTGAAATCGGCCTGGCCGCGCAGCTCGTGAAATCGATTCCACGCCAGCTCGCCGCGAGACCCGCCTGTCTGGAAGAACGCGGGTACGCCCCAGGGCGTGCGGTCGCTCAGGTCGGGCGCCGCAAAGCCGGTGATCGGAGCCGCGGCGAGCGCCGTATCCTGGCCGCGTGCGAGCTCCTCGCCCACGAAATGAAACGTGTTTCCGGTGAACGCTCCGAACTTGTAGCCCGGCTGGTCGGTAAGCGTGCCACGGATGAACTCACGCGCGAAGTAGCCGGCGCGAATGTCGGCGCTGAATGTGTTGGTCGCACGCTGGAAATGCGCGGTGACGAGATCGCCCACGACACGGCGGGCGGGCGCCTGCTCCGTGTCGTACTTGTAGAGCGGGTCGTACAACAATCGCTGGTCCACCGAGCGGAGCGCGAACAATCGCAGCGTGTGGGCAGAGCCCAACGGTACACGAAGCTTGAGACCAGCGTCGTACCGCTCGCCGCTGTTGTGCGGCAGCAGCGCCGGGCTGGTGTTCCGCGGGTCCCGGGGCTCGGGTGACGGCGGCGCATTCACGGGATCGGCATCGACGCGGCCCTCCAGATCGAGCACCCCCACCACAGCCGCACGACTGATCGGACCTTCGAACGCGACGATCGCGCGATCCTGGCCGAGGTCCGCGTTACCGCCGAGCAACCGGTCGGTCTCGTACGCGACGCGGCCCATCCAGCGGTCGCCCCCATCCTTCGTGACGGCGTTGACGAGCCCGGAAAGCGCCTGGCCGTAGCGTGCCGAGAACCCGTTCGTCGTGAGCGATGCCTCGGTCAGCAGATCGGGCGGCAGGCGCACCCCGAGCGGCCCGGACGACGCGTCGAGCTGGTTCTTCACGCCCAGGCCGTCGAGCACGAACGCCTGCTGGCCGATCCGGCCGCCGCGATAGCTTTCGCCGACCGCGCCGGCCGAAAGCGCGATCGCTTCCTCGAGCGTCGTTACCGGAAACCGCCGGATCTCCTCGCCGGTCAAGCGCTGCACGGTTGCGACCAGAGACGGATCGAGGATCGAGTCGGCGTATGCCTCGACGACGATCGGCTGATCGATCGTGTATACGGCCACGGTGAAGTTGACCACCGTGACCTGGCTCGCGCGCACGAGCACGCTGTCACGGCGCATGGTGTCGAACCCGATCGCCCGCATGGTCACGACGTGCCAGCCGCTGCGGACCTCTCGAATCCGGTAGAATCCGGCGCTGTCCGTCTGCCCCAGCCAACGCCCATCAACGCCGATGTCGGCACCGATCACGGGCTGCCCACCATCGCGCAGGCGTACATGGCCGGTGATCGACCCATTCGTCTGCGCGAGCGCCGGTGCAGCCGCGAGGACGCTGAGGCACAGCAGCGGCAGTCTGAGGTTCATCGGGATGTGAACAGCCACAGGTCGGCGTTCGGCGCTCCGCTCCAGCCGCTGACGACCAGCCGGACGCCGTCGGGCGACAGCGCAGGCCGCCGGTACAGCACGCCCGAGAGGCCGATCTCCCCTACGAGCGGGCCGCCTCCCGGGAAACTCACATGGAACAGCGCCCCACCCCGGTCCGGGGTGGTTGGGCCACCGGGAACACCGCCCACTATCGCGGCCAATTGTCCAGCGCTCACGCTGATGTCCCGCGCGACATCAATGAAGGCGAACAGCGTGTCGGTCTGGGCGTCGGACATTGTATGCCGGAAGACGTGCGTGTCCGCGTTCTTCGTGAAGTAGACCGTGTCCCCGTTCGCCGAAGGGGCGAGTGACGACGCGCTGTCGCCGTCGACCATCCGCGCGACCGTCGTCGGTATCGTGGTCACATCGGCGATGGCGATCTCCAACCCGAACCGCACCGTATCCGGCACGCAGCTGCGGCACGCCCGCGGATAACTCACGCGCTCGCCGATGAACGCGAGCTTGCCCGGGCCGAGCCATGCGATGTGCGAAATCATGTCGTACGTCGCGCCCCACGGCGTGGTGAACGGGATCTGCTGCACCACGCGCGCGGCGTTCGGATCGGCGAGCGGCGCGATGACCAGCTCCTGGCGATCCGGGCCGATCCCCTGCAGAAAGCGCTCCGTGCTGGTGCGCACGTAGGCGATGCTGTCCCCGAGGATCGTGGCCTCGTCGAACACGTTGATCGAGTCGTCGGCCGCCACCGTCCGGCATGCGTAGCGGGAAATCGACCCACCGCCGCGGTCCATCACGGCCAGGCAGCGGTCGTGGTCGACGCGGTCCCGGCGCTCCGCGGTATAGACGAAGGCGCTGCCGTCGGGCAGCCACGCGGGGATGAGATCCTGGCCGGGGCTGTAGGTGAGTTGAGTAATCGACGCGGGAACCAGCGGACCATTGCTGCCGCCAGTGACCGGACTAAATGGCGCAGTGTGCTCGCATGAAGCGAGGGTCCCAAGGGTCAGAAGCCAAGTTGCACAGTTGCGCAGACGGCGAAGTGGACTTCGCAACTTATTGGACGCCGGTTTCTTGCAGGTCACCGCTGTAGAAATTGGGTTTCCCCGACGCCTGCAGTAGTCCGTGAATAACGAACTGAAGCCCTACGAAGAACAACCCACCCCAAATCAACGATGGTAGCCCACTGGTATCCCGCCCATACGCCACCAACGCCCACCGGGCCAGCACAAAGCACCACAGCCCGCCGGCAAACCAGCCGAGTACCCGGACGATCCTGCCGCCGGCCGTGTCGATGCCGGGAATCTTGAGCAGCAGTTTCTCGACGAGATAGCCCAGGTAGCAGAAGCTGAACGCGATCGTGAACGCATCGAGCAAGTCGAAGCTCGCGGGCAATATGAGGTCCACGAGAATGGCGATCGGGATCGCGAGCAGCGTGTTACGGGTGAGCGCTTTCACGCAGGTATCCCTCCAGCCAATCGAGGACGGTGCCCCACCAGATGCGCCGGTTGCGCGGGCGCAGCACCCAGTGTCCCTCGTCGGGGAAGTACAGGAACTTCGCGTCGACACCCATGCGCTTCGCGGCCGTGAACGCCTGATAGCCTTCCGAAAGATCGACCCGGTAGTCGAGCTGGCCGTGGACCACGAGCAACGGTGTTTTCCAGTTGCTCACATGATTGAGCGGCGACCATTTCTCGTACAGCGCGCGGTTCTTGTAGAGCGGACCGCCGAATTCCCAGTCGGTGAACCACAGCTCTTCCGTCGATCCGGCCATGCTCACCGGATTGAACACGCCGTCGTGATCGACCAGCACCTTGAACCGATTCGTCTGGCCCGCGATCCACAGAATCATGTAGCCGCCGTAGGACGCCCCGGCCGCGCCCATGCGGGTGGAATCGACGTACGGCAGCCGTGCGACGACGTCGAGCCCCTTCATCAGGTCTTCGAAGGGGTAGTCGCCCCAGTGCTGTGAAATGGCATCGGTGAACTTTTGTCCGTAGCCCGTGGAGCCGTGGAAGTTCACCGCGGCCACGACCCAGCCGCGGGCCGCGAACATCTGGTAATTCCAGCGCGCGCCCCAGTAATCGGTCCAGGCACCCTGGGGGCCGCCGTGAATCAGATAGACCAGCGGATACTTGCGCGCCGGATCGAAGTTCGGCGGCTTTTGCGTCCACCCAAACACCGAATCGCCCAGGGCCCCGACAAACCCGAATTCCTCGAGCGGCGGCAGATCGAGCACCGCGAGCGCCGAGTCGTTGTGATGGGTGAGCGGCTTTCCGCCGACCCAGATCTCGGGCGGCTGCGTGTTGCTTTGATGGACGTATACCAGCGTGCGGTTGTCGGGTGCCACCTGGACGTTCGTGTTCAACCCGCCGGTCACGACGCGGGTTCGTTTATAGCCCGGGACATCGATCCGATAGATGTTGTCTCGGCCGCGCTCTTCGACCACGGCGTAGAGGCACTTCGAATTCGGGCACCAGGCATACGAGCCAACCGACAGAGTCCAGCCGGCCGTCGCGTCGAACGGCGCCAGTGAGCTGCCGCGCCGATCACCCAGCATCAGCCGCACACGATCAGCCTCGAAGCCCGCGCGCTCCATCGACAGATAGGAAACCCAGCGATTGTCGGGCGAGTAGCGGGGCGTGTGGTCCGCGCCGGTATTGGTCGTGATCCGGTGGAGTGCTTGTCCGTCGACGGCGTAGACGTCCACGTTCGTGTTGTCGGCGACGGTCGTGTCGCCGTGCATCGCGACGAGAATGTCCTTGCCGTCGGGCGACACCGTGACGTCTCCATCGCCGCCCGTCGCGATCGTGGGGACGTCGTGATCGATCGGCGTGAGATCGGTCGCGTTTCCGCTCGCGAGATCCACGCGGAACAGATGCTGCCGCTTCCCCGCGCGGAAATCATCCCAGTGCCGCCAGAACAGCTCGGTCCAGATCCGGGCCTCAGTGGGATACGATCCGTTGCGCTCGTCGATCTCTTGCCGCTCGGGCCACTTGATGTCGCTCACGACGAGCAGGCCCGAGCCGTTGGGAAGCCAGACCGGGTCGGACGCGCCGTCGGCGAGGCTCGAGACTTTGCGCGCATCGCCGCCGGCAATCGGAAGCAGCCAGACCTGCGCTCCCCCTTCGCGCGTCGAGATGAAGGCGATGGTCTTGCCGTCGGGGGACCAGCGCGGTTGCCGGTCCGAACCCGGGCCGTTCGTAACCTGGCGCGTCTTCCCCGTCGCCACCTCGGCGACCCAGATCCGCGCCACGTTCCGGTTGTCTTCGAGCGACGGCGTCGACACGGTGTAGGCCACCCACTTGCCGTCCGGCGAGAGCCGTGGATCGCTCACGACCTTCAGACCGATATAGTCGTCGAAGGTGATGGCGCGTTTTTGCGCGAGCAGCGCCGTGGGGAGCATCAACAACAGGAAGACAAGTCGCATCAGTAGTCCGGATGAGTGATGATGGCCCGCACGAGGTCGTCGAAGAGCTTGGATTCCGGGGTGACGCTGCCGTCGGCGTTCGTATGTACGTTCCACGCCGCGAGCTCATTCAGGGCGGTGGCTTCTTCGTAGGTCAGATGCAGGATGTAGCCGTTCGCCTGTTGCCTCGCTTGCTCGAGCACTTTCTTCAGCACGTCGGGCAGGTGTTTCGCGCTGCGGACCGCGTCGTACTGTTGGCTGGTCACGGTGAGATCCATGGGGTAATCTTGGTACCTGCGTTGTCACCCGCAACCCAGAGCGCTCATGCCTCGCACCGCTTTTCTGTCGACCGGCTTTCACGTTCCAGCGCGCGTCGTCACCAACGACGACCTCGCGAAGATCATGGACACGTCCGACGAATGGATCGTGCAGCGGAGTGGTATCAAGACGCGACATTGGGTCGACACGGGCGAGACCGGTGTCGGACTCGCGCGCGACGCGTCGCTCAAAGCGCTCGCCAAGGCGAGCCTCAGCCCGAACGATATCGACTGCATTGTCTACTGTACCTGCACCCCCGATCATTTCGAGCCGGGCAACGGCGTGTTTCTGCAGCGCGAGCTCGGCCTCACCGATATTCCCGCGGTCGATGTCCGCAATCAATGCAGCGGCTTCATCTATGGCCTCTCGATCGCCGACGCGTGGATTCGGATGGGCCAGTACAAGCGCATTCTCCTCGTCGGCGCCGAAGTGCATTCGCGCGGGCTCGACAAGACCACCCGGGGCCGCGACACCGCCGTCCTGTTCGGGGACGGCGCCGGAGCCGCGGTGCTCGGCGCCATCGACGACAACGGCCGCGGTGTGCTGTCGACCCACATTTTTGCCGACGGGCGCCATGCCGAGAAACTGTGGGTCGATGGGCCGGGCCTGGCGCACGATCCCTACGTCAGCGTGGAGTTACTGGAGAAGGGATTGCATCGCGCCGTCATGGAAGGACGCGAGGTCTTCAAGTTCGCATCGGTCAAGATGCCCGAGTCGGTGGCCATCGCCCTCAACGCCAATGGCCTCACCCCCAGCGACATCAAGCTGCTCGTGCCGCACCAGGCCAACCTGCGGATCATCGAGATGGTCCAGAAAGCCGCCGGGCTGCGCGACGACCAGGTCTTCGTCAACATTCAGAAGTACGGCAACACGACCGCGGCGTCGATTCCCATCGCGCTGGATGAAGCCCTCGATGAGGGCCGGCTCAAAACGGGTGACCTGCTGGTGCTGACCGCATTCGGGTCGGGCTTTACGTGGGGAAGCGCCGCAATTCGCTGGTAGCTCAGCCGCGCTGTTCCTTCAGGTCCTTCAACTCACGTGCGGCCCCCGCCGCCTGGGGCGAGCCGCGATAGCGCTCCACGAACCGCGCCAGCTCCACGATCAGCCGGTCGGTTCTCCCCGTCTTCCGATACAAGTCGATCAGGTGGTTGCACGCCTGCATCTGCTGGCGCGCGTCGCCGGGCGGAGTGGCGTTGCGAATTTTCAGCAGCAGCTGCTCCGCTTCCTCGTATCCCTTGAGGTGGGTCTCGAGCAGCAGCGCGAGCCGTAACCGGGCTTCGTGATCATGCGGCTCGATGCGGATGTGATCGCGGAACCAGTCCGCCGCCTCCGCATACTTCCCCTGCACGATCAAGACGTCCTGCCGCGGATAGGTCGGCGGCGGCTTGATGTCTCCCGCGGCGAACAGCGTCCTCACGAACCCGGTAGACGCGGCGCCGACCGATCGGTGGATCGCGAAGATCCCAGCGATGGTGATGGGAATATTGAGGAGCGTCAGCACACCGGCGAGCCAGCCGGGAATCCACTGCTTTACCACCATGAAGTACCACAGAGCCGAGAGGATCACGAAGCACGCCGGCCCGAAGAACACAGCGACCTTCAGCAGGTGCGCGCGCTCGGCGGCATCGATGTCCCGAAGGCGGGGCAGCTCCGGCATCAGGCTGAATTGCGCCTGAAACGACCCCTACGCAAGTTGCGTAGAGGCGTACTCACCAGGAGACAGCATGTTGGCAACATTGGGACTGATCCTCGCAGGCACCGCGCTCGTCGGCGGCTATGCCGTCACGAAGAGCTTTGTGCGTCGTCGACTCCGGTTCGTCGATGCCGTTCAACGGCCATCGGCCCCCGTCGTCGCAGGTGCGGTTGCCGCTGCCGCTCTGCTACCGGTGACGCTCCTGCCGGCGGTGGGCGTGGGAACGATGATCGCGTTGGGCGTCGGCGTCGCCGGAGGCGTCGCGAGCGGCCGGTCTAGCCCACCTTCAGATTCTTGAGCTGAGCGGCGACTTCAGGACGGCCCGCCACCACTCGTAGCGCCCGCACCGCTTCGCGCGCAAACGTCCTCCCCGCGCCTTTCTCGACTTCCTCGAGCGCACTCCAGCGCGTAAACGCCGGGCGAACCGGCGTCGCCATCTGCAGCGTCTCGAACGCGTCGGCCACGGCCAGCACCTTCACCGTAACGGCCATCGGCAGCGACTCGATGTCCCAATCATCGCCGACGATCTCGTAGTAGTGCGAGTACTCGGCAATGATCTCGGCCGCGCCGCGCAGCGCGCGCGCCACCGCGAGCGACTCGTCGGTCACCGACCGCGACAGCAAGCGGAGCAGGCGCTGATCCGCGGTGCCGACCTCGTGCAGCAGCGCCGCGATTCGAAGGTTCTCCAGCTCGTCTTCGGACAGCCGCAGCTCGGCGCCCATGTCGGCCGCGAGCTGCGCGACCCGGGTCGAGTGCCCTTCGTGATGGTGCTCGGTGGACTCGATGTGAAAGGTCAGGACCTAGAGCGTCGACAGGTACGCGTTCTTCAGGTCCGTCAGCCGCGCGGCGCGCTGTTCCGCGAGACCGCCGACCACGTAGCCGGTGAGGATGAGGAAGCCGGCCCATGGGATCAGCGTCATCAGTGAATCCTGCGTCAGCCCCTCGGCCATGCCGAGTCCCTGTGTCGCCTGGAAGAACAGAACCAACGCGGCGATGAACACACCGGCGACCACCGCGAACCGCCTGCCACCAAAGAAGCCGGCGAGGATGATCGGGAGATAATAGAAGCTGAGAAACGCGACCTTCTGCTCGATCAGCGAATTGATCACGAGCAGCGAAGCGACCAGCAAGAGGACGAGGATGCGCTCGAAATTCTTGAGGAAGAACTGCTTGGAGCGATCCAGGGGTCGTTGCTGCAACACAGATGCCTTCCGTGAAGGTCGACCAAAGTGACTGACGGGTCGGCAATCTGCAAGTGAGAGCCGTCACAAATGACGATTCGATCCTCGCTAAGCATGCTTCCGGGAGCACCAAAGCGATTGCGGCACGGTTTTCGCCAATGGTGGTGCGCGGGGGGGGGAGGATCGGGGGGGCGGCCTGAGCGTCCTAGAGGCCGCCCCTCCCGAGAGGAACAACGGCTTCTTGTTGTTCATCCTGGCGGCGCGCACATCATCGCGGAAGTCTTGGACGTGCTAGCCTTCGTCACCATCGCGCTCGGCTTCAGCAGGCGGATCGTCGCCGGGATCGCGCCGGTCGTACCCGGGGCAGCGCAGTACCGGTAGCGGAGGGTATTTCACGAACCGGGGGTCCGTGTCGGCACGCCGGCACCGATAAAAGACGGACCCCCGGCGGTTTTGCACGATCCGCACCCATCTGCAGGTCCCGCACAGCCCCGCTTCGTGCTCAGCCATTAGGTCGACAAGAGAAGGTAGTTATATCTTGGTGTCCGTGGACGACTTCGGCCTTCCACCTGGTGTCCGCGACGAGTACCTGCGAGGAGCACGCGACCAGCTCGGGACGATCGCCGAGCTCGCCGAGCGCCTGGTTGCGTCCGGCGATGACCGGGAGGCGCTCGAAGCCTTGCGGCGTGACGCGCACCGGCTGCGCGGCTCGGCCGGTTCATTCGGTTTCCCCCAGGCCACGGTGGTGGCAGGCGAACTCGAGGACGCGGCGAAGAGTTGGCTCGAGCATCCCGGCAACGGCGCGGCCGATCGCGGCACGGCAGCTCGCGGGTTCGTGCGCCGGCTGGCCGCGGCGCTCTTCACGAAGCAAGCAGCCGTCCCGCCGGCTGAGCCGCCGCCTCCCGCCGCCCCTTCGCCGCCGCCTCAATCGCCGGAGCCTCAATCGCCGCCGCCTCAATCGCTCTCGCCTCATCTCGCCGCCCCAGAACGGGAGGTCTCCGACGTCCCCGAAGTCATCGTTGTCGAGGACGACCCCGCACTCGCCGAGCTGCTGACGTTCGGGCTCGAGGCACGAGGCTATCGGTTTCGCCACTTCCGCAACGGCCGGGAGGCCCTCGACGTGCTCAAGACGCTGGATACCACGGGCTCGGCGCAGCCGCCGCTGCTGCTGCTCGACGTCGATCTCCCGGCGCTCGACGGCTATTCGATTTTCGAAGAGCTGCAGAAGGAATGCCCCGGCAAGTTTCGCGTGGTATTCACGACGGTGCACGGCAGCGAGACGGAGCAGTTGCGCGGGCTGGAAGCGGGCGCGATCGACTACATGGTGAAACCGATGAGCCTGCGGGTGGCGCTGGAAAAGATCCGGCGCTGGGTAGGCCGATGAGCGCGCGCACCTTTCTCGTGATCGTCGCGATTGTTCAGGGCGGCCTGCTCGCGGCGCTGCTCGTGCTGATCGTTTTGAACCGCTGGTTCCGCGTGCGGCGCAGCACGCGCCTCAAGCCCCGCCGCGAGGCGATCGACGCATCGATGCGGCGCTGGGCGGCCGGCACGGCGCCGCTGACCGGTGTGATGGTTGGACTGGGCCGGTTGCCGGTTCCGCTCGCGATCGACGCTCTCGTCAAATGGTCCGCGCGCGTCCCCGGGGAGCGCTGGCGCCAGCTCGCGGTCGCGCTCGAGCAGGCGTGGTGGGCGCGGCTCGTTCGGACCAACAGCACGTCGGCGCGCTGGTGGAAGCGGCTCGAGAGCGCGCGGTTTCTGAGCGTCGCGGGCACGCCGCGTGACGTCACCCGGTTGACCAGGCTCCTCCAAGACCCCCATCCCGCCGTCCACGTCGCCGCCGTTGCGTCGCTCGAGCGCATGGAGAACAACGCGTTGACCCTGACCGCGCTGGACCGGCTGCCACGACTGGCCCCGACGGTGCAGTCCTACTACGCGGCGATGCTGCTGCGCTCGCGCCCCGTGGTCATCGATCAACTGCAGAAACGGCTGCGGCGCACGGAAGACGCCGCCCTGCCGCGGTTCGCCGAGTTCGCGGCCCGGCTCAACGAGCCTGTCCTGCGGGAGCGCATGACGGCCCTGGCGGATCACGCCGATCCGGAGGTGCGCGTGCAGTCGGCCCGCGCGCTCGGCGGGTTTCCGCACAAGGACTCGGTGGCGGCGCTCAGGCGGCTGATCACCGACTCGGCCTGGGCCGTGCGCGCCCAGGCCGCACGCTCGCTGGGCATGATCGCCGATGCAGGGACGGTGCCCGCCGTGAAGGCGGCGCTCGACGATGCCGAATGGTGGGTCCGGCTGCGCGCGGCGCTCGCGCTGATGCGGTTCGGCACGACCGGGCGCAATGCGTTGCTCGAGGCGGAAACCGGCCCGGCGCCCGCCGCGAGTGCGGTGGCCAAGCTGGTGCTGGGGTTGCCGTCGCAGGCCCTGGCGGAGTTCGCGGCATGAGCGCGCTGGCCACGCTGGTCGCGACGACCGATTTGGTGATCCTGCTCTATTTCCTCGTACTGAATTCGTTCTACGCCGTGCTGCTGATCTTTTCCATCCCCGAAATCTGGGAGCAGACGCGGCTCGCGGAGGATGAGGACTTTCAGCGCCTGATGCAGAGCGATGCGCTGCCGCCGATCACCATCCTCGTGCCGGCCTACAACGAGAGCGCCACGATCGAGGCCAGCGTGACGGCGATTCTCACGCTCGAGTATCGCAACTACGAAGTGGTCGTCGTGAATGACGGGTCGAAGGACGACACGATGGATCGGCTGCGGCACGCGTTCGATCTCTACGAGATTCCCCGCATCTACCCCGAGACGATCGCCACCAAACCACTGCGCGCGCTGTATCGCTCGCGCTCACGCTCGCGCCTGCTGGTGCTCGACAAGGAGAACGGCGGCAAGGCGGACTCGCTCAACGCGGCGATCAACGCTTCGCGTTTTCCGCTCGTGATCGCCGTGGATGCCGACACGCTCATCGAGCCCGACGCGCTGCTCCGCCTCACGCGGCCGTTCCTGCTTGGCAGGCAAATCGCCGCCGTGGGCGGCACGGTGCGTGTCGCGAACAACTGCACGGTGAAGGACGGCCGCGTCACGGACGCGCGCGTGCCCGGTAAGGTCATTCCGGGCATCCAGGTGGTGGAATACCTGCGCGCCTTCCTGTTCGGACGGCTCGGGTGGAATCGGCTGGGCGGCAACCTCATCATCTCAGGCGCGTTCGGGCTGTTCCGTAAAGAGTACGTCATGGCCGTCAACGGCTACCGCACGAGCAGCATCGTCGAAGATCTCGATCTCGTGGTGCGCATGCACCGCTACCTCCGGCAACACAAGATCAAGTACGAGATGCCGTTCATTCCCGATCCCGTCGCATGGACCGAGGTCCCTGAATCGCTCAAGATCCTGTCACGCCAACGCGAGCGCTGGCACCGCGGGCTGATCGCGGCCATGTGGCAATACAAGACGATGCTGTTCAATCCGCGCTACGGCCGCATCGGGTTTTTCGCGATGCCGTTCTTTGCCCTCGGCGAAATGCTCGCGCCCGTCATCGAGCTGCTCGGCTATTTGATCACGGTGCTCGGACTCGCGTTTGGGCTCGTGAACGTGTCGTTCGCGCTGCTGTTCGTCCTGGTCGCCTGGGGGTACGGCATGCTGCTCTCGATCTGGGCGGTCGTCTTGGAGGAGGTGAGCTTCCGCCGCTATCGCCGTTTCGGCGACCTGTTCCGGCTGCTCCTGTTTGCCTCACTCGAGAATTTCGGCTATCGGCAGCTCACCGTCCTGTGGCGCCTCAAGGCCTTCGCGAACGTGTGGCGCGGCGTGCACGTGTGGGGCGACATGGCACGCAAGGGGTTCGGCAAGCCGAGCGTCGCCGCGTTGCTCGCGCTGAGTCTCGCGACGCCGTGTCTCAGCCAGAATCTGCGCCTCACCGCCTGGAGCTCCTATGAAACCGTCGAGGAGAGCGAGGATTGGACGACCTTGGGCGGGCAACTCACGCTCCGCTCGGCGCGCGGCAACGGCGGCTGGCTGGCGGTAGAAATGCTCGGTCGGTACGGCGAAACGGACGTCACCGGGCGGGTCGGCGGCGTGCTCCACCCAACTCAGCGGCTCTGGTTCACGCTCGAGGCGGGAGCGTCCAAGGAGCCGGTGTTCAGTCCGAAGAACACGTGGGAGGCGGACGCGAGCGCCCTGATCGCGCATCGCTCCGCCCTCGGGCTGGGCTACCGGCGCTGGAACTATGCTGAGGGGCCCGTCGACATCCTGATGCCGCATTTCACAACCGGAACCGGCAAGATGACCTGGACGTTGCGCGGCTTCATCTCACAAAACCCGTCCGACCAGACCGACTACGCCGCGTCGCTGCAGGTCGCGCATGCGGTGTCGCGGCGCACGACGGCGTGGCTGCTCGGCGCTGGCGGGCGAGAGACGTACCACGTGGCCGGGTCCCTGCAATCACTGGAAACCGCGACCATCGGGGTGGGCGTCCGCTATAACGCCGGAAACGGGATGACGGTGCGGTGCGACGCGACGTTCATTAATTCACAGCCGATCCTGTCGCGGCGCGGAATTGCCCTCGGACTCGAGCGAGGCTTCTAGGGCTAGCGCTCTCGCGCCACGCGCTCCGCGTCGCGCATGACGCGTAAGACATTCCACCCCGCCACCTTCTTCACGTCCGCGTCAGTCCAGCCGCGCCGTAACAGCTCCGCAATCAGATCCGGGAACTTCGACACGTCCTCGAGACCGGCGGGGACGCTCGAAATCCCGTCGAAGTCCGAGCCGATCCCGACGTGATCGATCCCGGCGATCCGGCGGATGTGATCGACGTGATCGGCCACCTGCTGCATCGTCACGGCCGGGGCGCGCTCGTTCCATGCGCGCAGGGAATCGCGCCGGGCGAGAGAGTCGACCCCTGCGGCGCGCATCGCCGCGAGGGCGCTGTCGCGGCGCACGTCATGGAGGCGCCGCACTTCCGACACGAACGGCGGGTTGAAGTTCACCATGACGACGCCGCCGTTGGCGGGAATCAGTTTGAGGATCGAATCCGGCACGTTGCGCACGTGGTGGGCGATCGCACGGGCTGACGAGTGCGAATAGATCACGGGCGCGCGCGACACGCGCAGCGCATCGATCATCGTCGCGTCCGAGACGTGCGACAGATCGACCAGCATGCCGAGGCGGTTCATCTCGCGCACGACTTGCTCGCCGAACGCCGTGAGGCCGCCGTGTTTCGCGGAGTCCGTTGCCGCATCCACCCAATCGAGCGTTTCCCAGTGGGTCAGGGTCATGTAGCGCACGCCCAGCTCCGCAAACGCGCGCAGCGCGCCGAGGGAGTTCTCGATCGCGTGCCCGCCCTCGATGCCGATCAGGCAGGAGACCTTTCCGGTCGCGAAGTTGCGTTCGACGTCCGTGGCGGTGCGGGCAAGCGCAAAGGTCTGGGGGTACTTCCGGCACATGCGGTGCACAAACTCGATCTGTTCCAGGGCATAGACGGCCGGACGGGTTCCCGCGTGAATCGTGCTGACCGGTACATAGGCCGCCCAGAATTGCGCGCCAACGCCGCCGGCACGTAACCGCCCAATATCGGTGTGCAGGCGCGGCTGGCCGACCGCGATGTCGACCGAATCGAGGCCGCCGCGTTCGCGGATCGCGTCTGGTATGTCGTTGTGCCCGTCGATGAGGGGAACGGTGCGCAGGATGCGGACGGCTTGCGCGCGGTAGTCCTGAGCGCCGAGCACTGGCGGAAGCAGCGCGAGCATTGCCACGAGCGACGGGAAGGCCTTGATCATGGCCCACAAGCTGGCGCCGCCCTCACCTCTTATCAAGATTACGATGTGACTCAGACCGCGAATTCCAAAGTTCAGATTGCGCTTACGGTCAACGGCGAGCCCACCGCGGTCGCGTTCGCGCCGCACAAGACGCTGCTCGAACTGCTTCGCGAAGACCTCGGCCTGACTGGAACGAAACACGGGTGTGAGCTGGGCGAGTGCGGTACCTGCACGGTCCTCCTCGACGGGATGCCCGTGCTCTCATGCCTCGTGCTCGGCCTTGCCTGCGCGGGCCGCAACGTGCGCACCGTCGAGGCGATGGCCGACGGTGGCAGGCTTCATCCGCTGCAAGAGACATTCGCCGACCTGGGCGCCGCGCAATGCGGCTACTGCACGCCGGCGTTCCTGCTCACCGCCGAAGCGCTGCTCGCCGCGAACCCCAATCCGTCGCGGCATGAAATCAAGGACGCACTGGCGGGCAACCTCTGCCGCTGCACCGGCTACATCAAGATCTACGAGGCCGTAGAGCTGGCGGCTGCGCGTATGCGTGGTGAAAAGGCCGACGCCTCACGGGAATCGTTGTATGGCCAGCCGTAAGAGCGGCCGTCAGGCCGACCGGCCGACCGGCCGTCGCGTGATCGGCAAGGCGCTGCGGAAGGTCGATGCGGTGGCGAAAGTCACGGGCAACACCAAGTTCGCCGACGATCTCGCGTTCCCGCGCATGCTCTACTGCAAGCTGCTGCGCAGCACGCAGCCACACGCGCGCATCGTTTCCGTTGATCCGTCCGCCGCCACCGAGCTCCCGGGCGTGCTGGCCGTCCTGACCGGCCGAGATCTGCCGATCCCGTTTGGAATCCTGCCTGTTTCCCAGGACGAGCACGCGCTGTGCGTCGACAAAGTCCGCTTCATTGGCGACCCGGTGGCCGCGGTCGCGGCAACGACCGAAGAGATCGCCACGGCCGCGCTCGATCACATCAAGGTCGAGTACGAGCCGCTGAAGTCGTTCGCCTCGGCCGAAGAGGCGGTCGCGCATCCGGAGCCGCGGATCCACGACTACGGAGACACGGGCAACCTCCATAAGCTGATCGATCTCGAGTTCGGCGACGCCGACGAGGGGATCGCCCAGGGCGATGTCGTCTGCGAAGATCTCTTCTTCTTCGAGGGCAATACACACCTTCCCATGGAGCAGCATGCCGCGGTTGCCTCGTGGTCGCCCGACGGGAAGCTGACCCTCTGGAGCTCGACGCAGACACCGCACTACGTGCACCGCGCGCTGGCAAAAGTGCTGGAGCTGCCGCCCGCACGGGTCCGGGTGATCGCCACGCCCAACGGCGGCGGCTTCGGCGGCAAGAGCGATCCGTTCAACCACGAGATCGCGGTCGCCAAGCTGGCGATGATCACCGGACGGCCGGTGAAGATCACGCTCACGCGCGAAGAGGTGTTCTACTGCCACCGCGGCCGCCATCCCACGTTGATGTGGGTACGCACGGGGGTGAAGAAAGACGGCTCGATCACCGGCATGCATTTCCGCTCGCTGCTCGACGGCGGCGCCTACGGTTCCTACGGTGTGGCGAGCACGTACTACACAGGGGCACTGCAGACTGTCACCTACCACATCCCGCGCTATCACTTTCAGGGGGCGCGCGCGTTCACGAACAAGGCGCCCTGCGGCCCCAAGCGCGGGCACGGCACGCCACAGCCCCGCTTCGCGCTCGAAGTGCACATCGACAAGATCGCCGAACGGCTGGGACTCGACCCCGCCGAGCTGCGGCTCAAGACCCTCGTTCCCCCGAATTCGTTGACGGCCAACTATCTGCGCGTCGGATCGATGGGACTCGGCCAGTGCATCGAAAAGGTGGTCGCGGGCTCGCAGTGGAAGAAGAAGTTCCGCCAGCTGCCGGAGGGGCGCGGCGTGGGGCTGGCCTGCTCGAGCTATATCTCGGGCGCGGGACTGCCGATCTACTGGAACAACATGCCGCATTCGGGCGTGCAGCTGAAATGCGACCGCGGCGGCGGCGTCACCATTTTTTGCGGCTCGACCGATATCGGACAGGGCTCCGACTCGATTCTCGCCTACATCGTCGCCGAAATTTTGGGCGTCGATCCGTTCCACGTAGCCGTGGTCACGGCCGACACCGATCTGACGCCGGTCGATCTCGGCAGCTACTCGAGCCGCGTCACGCTGATGAGCGGGAATGCAGCGCTGCAGGCCGCCGAACGCGCCCGGCAGGTCCTGGCACTCCATGCCGGCAAGAAACTCGACGTGCCCGCGGACCGGCTCACGTTTGCGGACGGGCGGGTATTCGACTCAAAGGATCCCGAATGCAGTCTGTCCTTTGCCGAGGCCGTGCAATTGGCCGAGGCCGCGGAGGGGACTGTCGGGACCGTGGGCTCGTACACACCTCCGAAAAGCGCCGGAAAGTATCGCGGTGCTGGCGTCGGCCCCTCCCCCGCGTACTCGTACAGCGCGTGTGTCGCCGAAGTCGATGTCGACCCTGAGACCGGCGTCGTACGCGTACCGACGATATGGATCGCGCACGACGTGGGGCGCTCGATCAATTCTGCCACCGTGATCGGCCAGGTCGAAGGATCCATCTACATGGGTCTTGGCGAAGCGCTGATGGAGGAGATGACCTACCGCGGCAACCGCAACGTGGTGCACAAGATTCCGTCGCTGCTCGAGTACAAGAGTCCGACCACCCTCGAGATGTGTGACGTGATCACGTACCTGGTCGAGGACCCCGACCCGGCCGGCCCGTTTGGCGCGAAGGAAGTCGGCCAAGGACCGCTGCTGCCGGTGATGCCGGCGGTGGCGAACGCCGTGTACGACGCGGTCGGCGTGCGGGTCGATGAAGTGCCGATCACACCCGAGAAAGTGCTCAAAGCGTTGCGCAGGAAGGGGAAAGGGGAGCCGGCCCGGTTCGGCCCGGACAGTTTCCCGGCGATTCCCTGGCCCGAGCCGCAACGCGTCCCGACGCCGTGGGAAGGCGGGGACGGAAAGGCTGTGTCGCTCCAAAAGGCCTGATCGTCTCTCCAGGACACACCTGCCCTGGAGGGACCATGCTGCATCCCGTTCGTCTCCTCACTCTGCTCGCCACCGTCATTGTATTCCCCCGCTCGATCGCGATTGTCGAGACCGGCAGTGTGGCGGGATACGTGCGCGACGCTGCGCACAAGGCCCCGATCGGCGATGTCACCGTCGCGATCGACCGCACCAGCCTCAGTGCCCGATCTGACGGAAGCGGCTATTTCGTCATCACGAACGTCCCGATCGGCAGGCAGACTGTGATCGCCCGACACATCGGCTTCAAACCGGCGCAACAAACGGTCGAAATCAAGGCCAACGCTCAGACAACTGTCGAGTTGACGCTGCACACCGACGCTCTGCGACTCCAGGCCATCGTGGTCACCGGCGCCCAGGGGAGAGCTCATGCGCGAATGTCCGGTGCCTCCGTAATCCGCCCGGACGCGACCGCGCTGGGTTACGACAGCGTCGAATCCTGGCGGTATCAGCGTCAGCCTGGTAATCGCGAGCAGTACGACGAGATCGTCGAGAACGCGTTTCTTGCGGTGGCCGCCGAGCCGATGTCCACGTTCTCGATCGACGTGGACCGCGCGTCCTACAGCAACGTGCGCCGGTTCATCCTGCAGAGCGGCCAGCAACCGCCGCGTGATGCGGTCCGGATCGAAGAGCTCGTCAACTACTTCCCGTATGAGTACGCCGACCCGACCGGAGACGATCCGATCGCGATTCATACGGAAGTCGGCCCGGCACCCTGGAAACCGGAGCATCAGCTCGTGCGCATCGGTTTGCAGGCGCGCCGCATCAAGACCGACAACCTGCCCGCGTCCAACTTCGTGTTTCTGCTCGATGTCTCGGGCTCGATGAGCGACGATGACAAACTGCCCCTGGTCCAGTCGGCCATGCGGCTGCTCGTCAATCAGCTCCGGGCGCAGGATCAGGTAGCGATCGTGGTGTACGCCGGCGCCGCGGGCCTCGTGCTGCCGGCGACGCCCGGCAATCAGAAAAGCAAGATTCTCGACGCGATCGACCGCCTCCACGCCGGCGGCAGTACCGCGGGCGGTGCCGGGATCCGTCTCGCCTACGACCACGCCGTGGCCAACTTCATCCGCGGCGGCAACAACCGCGTCATCCTCGCGACCGACGGCGATTTCAACGTCGGCGCTTCGAGCGACGCCGAGATGGTTCAGCTCATCGAGGAAAAGCGTCAGACCGGCGTGTTCCTCACCGTGCTCGGCGTAGGCGAAGGAAATTTGCAGGCCGCCAAGATGGAAAAGCTCGCCGACAAGGGAAACGGCAACTATTCCTATCTCGACACGATCGCCGAGGCGCAAAAGGTCCTCGTGCACGAGCTGGGCGGCACGCTCTACACGGTCGCCAAGGACGTGAAGATCCAGGTCGAATGGAATCCGGCACGTGTTCGCGGCTACCGGCTGATCGGCTACGAGAACCGCATGCTGCGCAACGAGGATTTCACCGACGACAAAAAGGACGCGGGCGAAGTCGGCTCCGGCCATTCTGTGACGGCGCTGTACGAGGTGGTGCCGGTGGGCGTCGAGACCGATGTAACGATCCGGATGCCCGATTCGCTGCGCTACCAGAAGCGATCGACGCAGCAGACGACTCACGCGGGCGCCGAGCTGCTCTTCGTCAAGGTTCGCTACAAGCAGCCGGACGGCAACAAAAGCCGTCTGCTCACGCAGCCGGTGCTCGCCGCCGGGGCCCAGGCCGAGCCGTCGAGCGACTTCCGGTTCCAGGGCGCCGTCGCGGAATTCGGGCTGCTGTTGCGCAACTCCGACTTCCGGGGTCGGGCCGATCTGAACCGCGTGATCGCGACGGCGCGGGAGGCCCGGGGGAGCGACCCCGAGGGCTACCGCGCCGAGTTCGTGCGCCTGGCGGAAGCGATGCGGGCGATAGGGTTAGCGCGGAAGTAGGTGGTGTCTGGACGGAGGGCGAGCCGCAGCGTAAGGTGACCTTATGCTGCGGCTCCCTTCGTTTGACTACCTGCAACCCAGGACGCTCGCCGACGCGCTGCGCATGAAAGCCGACGCGGGTCCGCGCGCCATGTTCGTCGCCGGCGGCACCGATCTGTACCCGAACATGAAGCGCCGCCACCAGGAACCGAAGACTGTGATCTCGCTGATGGCCATTCCTGAGCTTCATCGCTCCGAGAGCACGACCCTGGGCGCTTGTCTGACCTTGAGTGAACTGACCGCCCGACCGCCTGACCGCCTGACCGCCGCCGTCTCCACCGCCGCCCGCCTCGTCTCCACACCGCTACTCCGCAACATGGGCACACTCGGCGGCAACCTTTGTTTGGACACGCGCTGCAATTACTACAACCAGAGCTATGAATGGCGGAAGTCGATCGACTTCTGCATGAAGAAGGACGGCCACATCTGCTGGGTCGCGCCCTCGTCGCCGCGCTGCTGGGCGGTCAGCTCGTCCGACGTCGCGCCCGTGATGGTCGCGATCGGCGCGGAATACCGATTGGTGGGGCCGCAGGGAGAGCGCGTCGTGCCCGCCGGCCGTTTCTACGCCAACGACGGCATCAACTATCTCACCAAGCAGCCCGACGAGATCCTCGCGGAAGTACGGCTTCCGACGCCGAACGGCTGGGACGCGGTCTACCACAAGCTGCGCCGGCGCGGCTCGTTCGATTTCCCGGTCTTAGGTGTGGCGGCGTGGATACGATGGAAGGGGAACACCGTCGCCGAAGCCCGCATCGTGCTCGGCGGTGTGGCAAGTTATCCGCAGGAGGTGCCCGAGGCAGGCGCGGCGCTTCGCAATATGACGCTTAGTGCGGACAGCATTGCCGCGGCTGCCGAAGCTGCGTACCGTCCATCGAAACCGATGGACAATACGGACTTCGACTTATCATGGCGAAAACAAATGACGCGGGTGTACGTCACCCGAGCACTCGAGGAACTGCAGCAGCGGCACGGCTGAGCATTGCGTTGTTGCTGGTATATGCATGCCAGGATCCCGCCGACGCCCCCTTACCGCTGACTGTCAGTGCCGAGCCCGACGCGACCACGTCGGGCGACATCATCACGCTCACCTCTGAGCAGTTCACCGGCTTATCGCTCGCACCAAGTCCCGACACCCTGCGGCCGAATCGCTGGACGAACTTCGCAGTGATAGTCGGGAGTGATACGGCCGAGAGCTGGCGTGTGGGACCCGACCAGATCGTCTTTCAGGTGCCACCCGTATTGACCGGGAACTACGACGCCCGTATTGAGGCGGTCGGGTATGATCGTGCCCAGATCTCATTCTTCGCGGTCGGCTTGGCGTTCCCGATGTATTGGGGCGGATTAAGCGCGTACACGAATGTCGCCAGCGGCACTCTGTTCCCGGGTCGCGGATTACTGGTAGCCGACGACGGGAACGGCTACGGGCTTGTCGACGTGCAGGATCAGCGCCTTCGCATGTACGATGAACTTCGCGAGACCCCAACCAGCCGCGTCAAGATGTTCGTGCCGGGACCGAGCTATCGGGGAAACCATTTCATCTTCGACAGGTCGCCGGTCGGGACGGCTGCCGCTACGGTCTGGCGCGCGGATCCCTGGACGCTCATCGATTCACTCCCATGCGGCAATTCGCGTGCCTTCTATACTGCAGTCGAAATCTCAGCCACGACGTGTCTGTCGCTCGGCTTGGGGAGGCTGGTACGAAACGGCACCGACACGCTCCTGTCCGGGTTGATCGTATTTCGGGAGGGCGAGTTTCGGCTCGCCCCCGGGGGGAAGTGGGCCGTACTGAAAACCGAGCTTGCGATTAGAGGTCTTCGGCCTCCAGAGATGTCTTGGCCTGTTTTCGATCAATCGGGCAGCATTGCATATACCATCGACACTTTGTTCGAGGTGACCGGCGCCGCGTTTTCGGCCAACGGCGATACGCTTTTCATGACAGCGAGCGTCCACGACACGGCCGCGCAGAACTACGTCGAAGGCAAGTATTCGCTTGTCGTGCTCGAGACCGCTACCGGACGAACGCTGGCGACCAGGGTTTTCCCATCAGACCGGGCGCTTCAGGACGTCGCGCTCGATCCGGTGCGACCGCTCCTCTACGTCGGTGCCATGCGAACAGAACGGGATCCGACTGGTTTCATACCCTTCCGGCAATACCTCACGGTCCTCGATCGCCGCGACCTGAGTGTCGTGGCGGACATGCCGGCTCCCTGGGGTCAGTACCTCGTGTCCATCGCGGACGCGACGCTCATATACCAGAACGGTCGAGTCAGCGTGGTCGGGTGGTGCGGGTTCGATTGCGGCGGGCTTTGGGTCTATACGTACGACCTTCCGTGAGTCCGGGCACCTTACGTAGAAACGGGCCCTCGCTGAACTGAGGGCCCGTCACCAGTCGTCTCAGGCCTTTCCCGCAGGCGCCTTCGACAACTCCTCGATTTCCGCGGCAGCCTTCGCCAGAATCTCGGCGACGCTCTTGCGCGCTTCATCGTTGTCCGCTTTCCAGCCCGTGCGGTACACCGTCTTCACGAGCTGCCCGAGGGCCCGATTCACCTCGACCATCGAGCCACCCACGGTGCGCTCGACCGTTTCCCGCACTCGATCGAAGATGTCTTCGACTGTGTCTTTGTGTTCTTCCAAGAATGCCCGTCCTGTGTCGGTGATTTCGTAGACCTTCTTACCCTCAACGTCGCGGGCGACGACGAGTCCTTCGTCTTCGAGCCATTGCAACGTTGGATATACGGTTCCAGGCGACGGTGAGTAGCAGCCGTGCATGCGCTCCTCCAGCTCCTTCATGACCTCATAGCCGTGGCGAGGCTTGTCTCGAACCAGCTTGAGAATCACGTACTTCATGTCGCCGGCGCCGAACCACTGGCGCCGCCGGTGACCGCCACGGCCCGCCCGGAAGCCCCAAAGTCCCTCCCAGCCAAACTTCCCGCCCATCTCTGCCTCTGGTTAGATGTTACGTCACGATATTCTGGCACGATATATCTTGTCAAGCGGTCCTATCCGCGCCGTGTGCCAAGTCACGATCAGACTTGAGCTTTGCAAGTTTGGCGTCCGTTCCTACATTCTGGCCCACGCCGGCCCCACAAACCCGCTTTCCGCCCTATTCGCGCCCGCGCGCGAGGAGCAGCTATGGCAGTCGAAATCACCCCGCACCCAGCTTGGGTCGCCGATCTGGACGCAACTCTGGAGCCGAGACGTCAGGCGATTCTCGACACGCCGGTGATCGTCGACGCATCCGAGAACCAGTTGGTTGAGGGACAGATCCAGAATTTCCTGGTTGCGTTCTACCCGATCATCCGCGACTTCCCACAATGGCTGCAGATGCTCCTGGACCGCTCCCCGGAGATGGGTCGCGACTTCTTTAAGGACAACATCCGGGTCGAACGGCGCCACGATGCCATGTGGCGCGCCATGGGGGACGGGTTCAAAGTGCACAAGAAGCGCTTCCAGGAGCCCGAGCCGATGCTTCCTGAGGTCAAGCGCTTCCATGCCTATTTGACCGACATGTGCCGGAATGCAGACTTCGGACAGGCCGTCTCAGCCACCAACTACGCCGTCGAAGGCGTCGCGCAGAAGATTTCCGAAAAGGCCTTGCGCGGGCTCGGCAAGAACGAAAAAATCGGACCACGTGGCCGGTGGTGGCTGGAAGAACATGCCAAGTACGACGATGAGCACCCCATCCACGCGCTCGAAATCATCAAGGACTGCGTGAAGCGCGGAAACGGCGATACACCCGAGAAGGTGACCAAGGCGGCGATGGAAAGCCTGCAGCTGATGAAGGTCTCGATGGAGGCCTGCTATTACGCGTGAGTAAAGTACGCCGGGCCTCGCCTTCCCGAGGCACTCGGGAGAGTACCGCGACAGCGAAGCGCCCGCGGCTCGACCTGTTACAGGCGGCCGCCGACATTGTGGCGGCGCTTCCCGACGCTGTGGTGGTCACCGGGACGGATCGCCGCGTGCTCGCCGCGAACGACATGGGCGCCGCGTTGCTGGGATGGGCACCCGGTGATGTCGTCGGGCAGTTGATCGCCGACGCGCTCCACCCCGCTGAGCGCGCGCATGTGGCGGCCCGCGAAGACAAGGTCCTCGCCGGTGAGTCCCAGCACTACGAGACGAAGATCATCAAACACCGCACGGGCGAAGAGCGGGACGTTGCCGTCTCGAGCGGTCCGTTCCGGGTCAATGGCAACCTGATCGGCACGGTTGCCACGCTGCGCGACATCACCGATCCCAAGCGCGCCGCCGACACGCTCGCGCGCTCCGAGGCGCGCTATCGCCACCTGGTCGAGTCCGCGTCCGACGCGATCGTGACCCTCGACGCCAACGGGCGCTTTACCACGGTCAATCACGCCGCGGAAAACATCTCGGGCTACAAGCGCGACGAGCTGGTGGGCCAGTGGTTTGCCCCGATGCTTCCCGACGACGACCTCCCGAAAGCGCTCGCGCACTTCCAGCAGGCGCTCGCCGGCGAGACGGGGCTGTTCGAGTCGCAGTTCTACCGCAAAGACGGCGAGACCCGCATCATCGCGATCACGTACTCGACGCCGCAAAAAGACGAAGAAGTGCTCTGTCTCATCCGCGACGTCACCGATCAGAAGATGCTGCAGGAGCAGCTGATTCAGTCCGAAAAAATGTCGGCCATCGGCCAGCTCGTGTCCGGCGTGGCCCACGAGCTCAACAACCCGCTCGCCGGCATTTCGGCGTTCGCCCAGCTGCTCCTGGCCGAGAAGCGCTTCCCGCCCGACCAGCGCACCGCGGCCGAAACGATTTACAGCGAGGCCCGGCGCGCGAGCCGGATCGTGCAGAACCTGCTCACCTTCGCGCGGCAGCACAAAGCCGAGAAGGTCCAGAGCTCGATCAATCAGGTGCTGGACGACACACTCGAGCTGCGCGGCTACGAGCTGCGCGTGCGCGGCATCGACGTGCGGCGCGAATACGACGAGTCGCTTCCCGACACGATGGCCGACGCGCACCAGCTGCAGCAGGTGTTTCTGAACCTGATCACGAATGCCGAACAGGCGATGGAGCAGCGCGACGGGCACCATCATCGCCTCACGGTGCGTACCCGCCGGACCGGCGAGACCATCCGCATCGAAGTCGAGGATACCGGCGCCGGCATACCGGCGAACCTGATCGAGCGGATCTTCAATCCGTTCTTCACGACCAAACCCACGGGATCGGGAACGGGCCTCGGCTTGTCGATTTCCCTCGGGATCGTGCGCGAGCACGAGGGCCGGATCTGGGCGGAAAATCAGCCGCAGGGCGGCGCCCGCTTCATCGTGGAGCTGCCGGTCACCATGCCCAGGCCGTCCGGCGAGCACGCCGCGACCGCTCCCGTGACGACCAAGGGCAGTGACAGCCTGCGCGTACTCGTCGTCGACGACGAGGCGTCGGTCCGGGTCTCGCTGCAGCGCTACCTGGCCGGTAAAGGGCACGAGGTGGAGACGACGGCGAGCGGCGAAGATGCGCTCACCCGCCTCAAGGCATCGAAATACGATGCGGTGATTGTCGACATGCGAATGCCCGATCTCTCGGGTGAGCAGTTGTTCGAGCGGCTCCGCAGCAACGACCCCTCCCACGCCGAGCGCGTCATCTTCACGACCGGCGACCTCGTGAACGAGCAGATGCGCCGGTTCCTCGACGGCACCGGACGGCCTTGCGTCCCCAAGCCGTTCGAGTTCGCTTCTTTCGACCAGGCATTGCCGGCCGCACGCCGGCGTTAACTCTCAACCTCTCTTCGGTAGGTCCATGCGCCTCTTTCTTACCGCGCTGTTCTTCAGCGCGTCCGCGTCGTCCCTTGCCGCTCAGGATCAATTCGACTTCTATGCCCGCGGCCCCTATCGCCAGGGCGTGCCCCGCCCTGAGGCGATTACCGGCTATAGCGCGGGCGATCAGCACACCATGTACGCGGTCATGCAGCGCTATCTCGATACGCTCGTGGCGACGGCCGGCGATCGTGTCCGAATCGAGACCTGGGGACGCACGACGGAGTACCGCCCGATTCGGGCGCTGATCATCTCCGATCCCGCGAACCTCGCCCGGCTCGATCAGATTCGGTCGGGACTCGCCGAGCTGGCCGATCCGCGAAAGACCTCGCCCGCGCGGGCCGCCGCGATTGCCGCCGACCAGCCTGCGGTCGCGCTGTTCCAGTACTCGGTTCATGGCAACGAGCCCGCCGGCTTCGAGGCCGCAATGCAGGTGGCCTACCAGATGGCCGCATCGGAGGAGCCGCAAACACTCGAGATCCTCAAGTCGGTCGTGCTGGTACTGAATCCTTCGGCCAATCCGGACGGTCACGAGCGCTTCGCCGCCTGGTATAACTCCATCGCGATCGGCGCCGATCATCCGTGGGCGTTCGAGCAGATCGAGCCCTGGAGCATCACAGGCCGCTACAGCCATTACCGCTTCGACATGAACCGCGACCTGCTCGCGCAGAGCCAGCCGGAAGTCCGCGCGATGATGGACGGCGTCCTGCGCTGGCGGCCCCAGGTATTCGTCGATCACCACTCGACCACGCCGACCTATTTCTTCCCGCCGGTCGCGCAGGCGGTCAACATGAATCTTCCGCCCCAGACCACGAAGTGGTTCGACACGTATGGGCGCGGCAACGCGGCGGCGTTCGACAAGTACGGCTGGCAGTACTTCGTGCGCGGGGTGTTCGACTTCTTCTACATCGGCTACTGGGATGAATGGTCCACGTTCCAGGGCGCGACCGGGATGACGTACGAGACCGACGGCGGACCCGAGTTCAAGAAGCGCCGCGACGACGGAACCATCACGACCTTCCGGGACGGCATCGCGCACCACTTCGTCGCGTCGCTCGCGACGCTCGAAACCACGGCCAAGAATCGCCAAAGCCGGCTCAGCGACTACTATGAGTTCCGCCGGACCGCCATGGCCGAGGCCGCGACCGACCGGCTGAAGCGCGTGGTGATCGTGCCGGGCAACGATCCGCAGTCGGCTGCCCACGTGATCGGGCTGTTGCTGCGCAACGGCATCGAGGTGACGCGCCTGCGCCAGCCGCTGTCGTCGCGCGCGGCGCATGCGTACCTCAACGCGCGCGGTCCGGCGAGCGCCCGGACGTTCCCCGCCGGCAGCTACGTGATCGATCTGAACCAGCCGCAGCGCCGGCTCGCCAAGACGATGCTCGAGCCGGAGGCGGAGCTGCAGCGCACGTTCGTGGAGCGCGAGCGCGCCAAGTTCCAGCGCAACCGGCGGCGGGGTGAGGACGCCGACAAGGAGGAGTACGGCTTCTACGACATCACGGCGTGGTCGTTGCCCCTGACCTTCAATCTGGACGCGTATTGGACCGAGGACGCCGGGGCCGCGGGCGAGGCAGTCACCGATACGACACTCCCGGCCGCGCCGGCCCCTGCCCGGGCGGCGAGCGCGTATGTATTCCCGAACGACCGGCCCGGCGCGGCGCGGCTCGCGCTCGCGCTCGAGCACGAAGGCTTTCGGCTCGCGGTGGCGACGCGGCCGATTCAGTCGGGGAACCGCACCTACCCGCGCGGGACGTTCGTGGCGCGGCCACAGCGCAACAGCGCGGCGCTGCACGATCGCATCGTGGTCCTCGGCCCGTCGTTCGGCGTCACCGTCTCGCCCTTGCAGACGGCGTTCCCGGACACGGGCGACATCGGCATCGGCTCGGGTGAGGTCTGGGCCCTGCAGAAGCCGACGATTCTCGTCGCCGCCGGCGACGGCATCTCCGAGACCAGCTATGGCTGGCTCTGGTACTTCCTCGACAAGGAGCTGCACGCGCCGTTCACCCCCGTGCCGCTGCGCGCGATCAGCCGCATGGCCGACCTCGGCTCCTTCAACGTCCTGATCATTCCGGACGGCAGCGGCAGCCGGATGCGGCGCGAGCTCGGCGACGACGGGGTCGAGAAGTTGAAGGCGTGGGTGCGGTCAGGTGGTGTCTTGATCGGGTGGGGCGGCGCGGGCGACCTCACGTCGACCAAGGACGTCGGTCTGTCGAGCGTCGCGTCCGCGGCACCGGACAGCGGCGCCAAACCCGATACCACGGCACCGGGCCATCTCCCGGCGATGATCTCGAGCACGGCAGCGCCGCGCGACCGCATCGAGTGGATCCCAGGCACGATCTTCCGCGCCACGATCGACACAACGCACTGGCTCACGCTCGGCTACGAGCGCGACCGCATGCCGGTGTTCATCGACGGCGATGTCTTCTGGAAACCGTCCAAGAGCGGCGCCAACGTCCTCAGCTTCAGCGATCCCGTGGACTCACTCGTCCTGTCCGGGTTCACCTGGCCCGACAATACCACGCGCCTGCTCAAGGGCACGGTGTGGGCCGTGGTCGAGAATCAAGGCAGCGGGCGGGTGGTGCTGTTCCTGGGTGATCCGCTGTTTCGAGCTTTCTGGAGGGGGCCGGCGCGGATGCTGACGAATGCTATTCTGATTGGACCGAACAGATAGGGCGGCAGATAAGACGGCGGCAGATAAGACGGCGGCGAAGGCATTTGCCGCCCTCCGCCGCCGTTTTTTCTACCGCCCTTCCCCGCCCTCTTTAGATCGCCCGAATCACACCTTTCGACCACAGCCTATAGCTGCTCGGCTCTTCGCGCATCCGCGGCGTCTTGTAGTAGAACCGGTCCTCGGGTTCCGGCACCTTCCAGCTCACAGTGACGCGCTTCTGTTTCCGCATCACTTCAATGGCCACAGTTTCACCCGCCTCGTACGTGCCCAGGATCTTCATCGCCTGCGTCGGCGAGCTCGGCTTGCGGCCACCGATCGTCAGGATCACGTCGCCACCCCTGAGCGCGAGTGACGAGTCGTCCGGGGCGCTGACAACCAGCACGCCCTCGCGCGTCCCGAAGTACTCGCCCAGCTCCGGATTGAGCTTGACGAGCTCGATGCCGCCCCAGGGACTTCTGAAAGCGCCCAAGCGCATCTCGAGATCGCCCCGCGGGCCCCAATGCATCTCTGGACCCATCAAGCTCATTCCACCCATCCCCGGCACTCTCACGAGATCGCCGCCGAGATTCTCCGCCACCAGCGTGATTTTCTTGGCGGCTTCATTCCCGCGCCGATACTCGACCTGCACCGAATCACCCGGATCGAGCTCGCGCGCCAGCTCGATCAGCTTCATACCGGGCCCGGAGTCTTCGTCATCGTCCGCCGCGACGCCGCCCAGCGCGGTGCCGTTGAAGCGGGTAATCACGTCACCAGCCTTGAGTCCGGCCTTTTCCGCCGGTCCGCCCGGCGTGATCCCTTCGATTCGGGCGCCGACCTTATCGCCGGTCGCATTCGCGCGGGTATCGACGATCACGCCGATCCGGCCGCGGTTGTCCGAGAACGCGAACACGCCGTACGGGCCGCCCTCGACACGGACGCGGGACCGGCTGCGCGGGCGTGTGTCCTGCGCGCCCGCCTGCGATGCGGCTGATCCCAGTAAACAGACGGCGAGAGCCGCGAGCGTCATGTTGCGATTCATCCGTTTGATCTCCTTCGGGGCTTAGAGCCCGACGTAACGAGCGCGCGTGGCGCGAGCTTGCACCAGCTCACGCATCAGACCGACACGCTCCTGCCACAGTCTGACGAGTTCGGCATCTCCCTCGTGCGAGCCTTCGACCCGCTGCGCGAGAGTACCGTCCAGGGCCGAAATGCGGTCCTCCAGCTCCGCGAACACAGCAGCCGCGTGACCGCTCAACACGCTGCTTTCCACATCGAACTGTTTGAGGGAGTCTTCGAGTGTCGCGGACTGCTGCTTCGCCTTGTTCAGCTCGGCGTGAAGCTCACCCGGCCCCGACGGCTGCATCAACATCACGGCGGCAATGGTGGCGGCGAGCGCGAGACTGCCGCCTCCCCCCCAGGCGCTCCAGGTACGGCGACGACGGGACCGCTCGGCGCGGAGCACCGCCTGTACCGCCGGCCACCGGTCGCGCGGCGGCCTGAGCGCCGGCAGCGCCTTCAGCTGCGCGACGCGCTGGTACAGCTTCTCCAGCTCCGCCTGACAGGTGGCGCAGGTGGTGATGTGCCGGCGTGCCCACACCGACGCCTCACCGGCCTGCAGCGCTCCCAGATCATCCATCGTGCAGTGCATCATGTACTCGCTCCTTGATCCAGCATTCGCCGCAGACGCGCATGCGCCCGCGCCAGCTGCGACTTTGAAAAGCTCACCGATTTGCCCATCTGCTCCGCAATTTCCTCGTGTGTATATCCTTCGACGTCGTGCAACCACACCACCGCGCGCGACGTCTCGGACAAGCGCTCGAACGCGCGCTCCAGATCGATGTTCGCTCCGACGTGCGTTCCGGGCTTACCCGGCGCTTCGTCCAGCTCTTCGGTGGCGCGCACCTGATCGCGCCGAATCCGCATCAGCGCCTTGGTCGACGCAATCTTGCGGACCCACCCCCAGAGATGCCCCTCGCCGCGGTACTGCTTGATGTTGCGAACCACTTCGAGGAACGTCTCCTGCAACACGTCCTCGGCATCCTCGGGCCGCCGCAGCATCCGGCGCACGAGGTTGTAGACCGGCACCTCGAAGGCGCGGTAGAGCGCTTCGAGCGCGGCTTCATCACCTGCCTGAGCTCGGGCGACCAAGACGTCTGGAACGGCGAAGGCCACTGTCATGTCCGAAAGTTATGATGCACCAACTAGCTATACGGTCGCGGGGAGTAGGGAGTGGAATGGGACTCGCCGGTGCAGCGTCAGGAACCACTCCCACTCCCCACTCCCTTAAGGTATTGCGGCGTAGTAGCTTGCGGCATGCCCCCCGCGCCCCCCCCCGACGTCGACGTG
>DASTDR010000132.1:0-3615 GCA_035710265.1 Gemmatimonadales bacterium
GGAGGCGTTGATGAGGGCGCTGCTTTCAGAGTGGCGTAACGCCATAACTCCTCCAGATGCTCTGCACAGCAGCTCTGGTGCCAGGCCCTGCCCGCCGGCCCGGTGGCCTCGTTTAGCTTGCCGGAACACGCGGTGTGGAATTTTCGGCACCGTCTTGGCGAAATTCCGCAGGCTCGAAGAAGGCAGATCGTCGACACGTCAAGAAGGCGCTGCGATTCACGGGTGTCGCCGCCGGGCGGCCTGGCGCGGGTCTTGCCCCTGAGGGTCGAGAGCACGAACGTGTTTCGAGCAGCCCTTCTTTCGACCGTGTTGACGCTGGCCGCCGGGCAGAACGCCGCCGCTCTGTTGTGCGGTGTTTGGTGTCACTCCGGTGGAGGAATGACCGGCGCGTGCGAGCACCAAACGGAGGCCGCGCCGCCGGACATCATCGCCAACGACGGCTGTACGGTCACCAGCAACGCGACCGTGTACGTGCGCGAGGACGTTCGCCGTAGCGTCTCGGCCCCGACTGTTCTCAGCGGAGTCCCGGTTCCGCGGTTCGTGTTCACTCCACCGGCTTCCAGCAGCCTTTCAGGGTACGAGGCTGCCCGCCGGGCGGAGCTCGATTTCCGACCTCTCGTTCTGGCCCTCCGAATCTAAGTCGCGGCGATCCCCGCACAACAGGCCTCGATCGAAGGGCGGGCGGCAAAGCCCGACTCTCGACCTGGTCCGAACATGCAACTCGCAGCGTGACGAAGGTCACAGAAAAGGCAGGTCCGTCATGAGAACGACTTCGATTCGGGTGCTCGCGGGCGCCGCGATTGCGTTCGCCGCCCTTGCGAACACCGCGAACGCACAAACCGGCTCGCCGATTCTGAACGTCCTGGAAGTTCAGAAACTGGTGGCGAGCACGGAGCCGGCGGACAACGCCCGTCTGGGTGCTCATTTCGCCGCCCTGGCCGATCGCTACACGCGTGAAGCCACACGTCACAACGCCATGGCGCAGGCATTCATTGCGGCGCCCACGCGACGAACGTCCGCCAACACGGCCGCCGACCACTGCAAGCGTCTGGGCGCGCTCAACAAACAGTCGGCGGACACGCTCCGCGAGCTGGCGGCCTATCACGAGAAGCAGGCCGCAGGCGTCGTGGCCGCGCCACCAAAAGGAGCCGCTCGATTCCAGGCGGGGGCCGGTGCGCCCGAGCCTGCGGACGATCAGCTCAGCACACTCGCCGCACGTGCCAGCACGCCAGCGGATCACCACGCACTGGAGGAGTACTTCCAGACGACGGCGAAACGCTACCGCGAAGCGGTGAACGAACACTCCTCGATGGCGCAGGCCTATCGGGGTACGCGGATCGCTCAAGCAGCGGTCCACTGCGATCGTCTCGTGGGCTTGTCGCGTGACGAAGCGAAGGAAGCGACGGCAGCTGCGGAGATGCACAAGCAGCTTGCCACGGTCCCTCGGTAAGAGCGCCCGGAGGCACGGGCCGGCGGGTCGCCGGCCCGCCTCGACCTGTTCGAGTCGGGGATTGATATGAACGGCTTTTCTTCCTCGATCGTGCAACTGGTGGTGATGCTGATCGCGTCACCTGCGGTTGTGGCCGCGCAGGACTCGAAGCCGCTGCCCTCTCCGCTCGCCCTCGCCGATGTCATCCGCATCGCCGGCGAGCGGAGAGACGAAATACAAGCGGCGCGTGCGCGCACGAGAGCCGGCGAAGTGCGCCCGGTGATCGTATCCGCACTGCCGGATCCGATGCTCTCGCCATCGCTCGACCACTTGCCGTTCATGTTCAACGGGGCGGACATCAGCGTCGTCATCGAGCAGCAGATCCCGTTGTCAGGCATCCGGGGCCATCGCCGCGCATCCTCACTTGCCGATCTCGATCGCCTGAACGCCGAGACGAAGCGCACGACGCTCGACGTCGGGCTCGAGGCCGCGAATGCGTACCTGATGGTCCAGGAACGTCGTCGAACTGCCGCACTCCTCGACGAGCAGGTTGCCTTTGCACGTGATGTCGTCAGCGCCGCGAATGCGCGATACGCCAGCGGCACTGCGCCGCAATCCGACGTTCTCCGCGCCGAAGTCGAGGTGGCGCGACTCGAAGCGACGGCGCGCGCCCTTGGTGGCGACGTGCGTGGAGCCGAGGCGATGCTCAACACCAGCCTCGCACTGGACGCCGACACCCCGGTACCACCATTGAGCACCCTGACGTTTGCCCAGCCAGTGCCGTCATGGCCGGCGATCAGAGCGGCGTTGACGTCGCGCCCCGAGCTGGCCGCGGGTCGTGCCGACATCGCGCGCGCTGAAGCCGAAGTGCAGGTGATGCGCGACATGTTCCGGCCGATGGCGACGATTCGCACCGGACCGTCCTACACGATGGCCGAAGGCCGCGGCTGGATGGCGATGGTGGGTCTCAGCCTGCCGATCTGGCGCAGCAAGCTGAAGGCGGGTGTCGCCGAAGCGGAAGCGATGCGCGCGATGTCGGAAGCGGACCTCCGCGCGATGACGCGCATGATTGAAGGCGACGCGGCGGCGGCGATCAGTCAGTTGCAAGGGGCACGCGACCGTCAGACAGCCCTGACGACGGACGTCCTGCCTCGCGCTCGAATGGCGATCGCGCCGGCTGTGGCGGGGTACGGGGCGGGCCAGCTTCCCCTGGTCAGCGTCATCGAAGCCATTCAAGCGCTCTGGGCTGTTCAGTCCGATCTCATTGCCGCAGATACGCAACTTGGTCTTGCCTGGGCGCGCCTGGGTCGGGCCATTGGATCGTACGAGGCGATCGTCCAATGACACCTCCAGCCACGCTCCGACGCATCGGCGCTCCTGTCGCATCGGCGATGGCGACTGCGCTCGTTTTCATCGTCGGGTTGTGGGTGCAGCACGCTCGATCCTCATGGCCCTTCGATCGTCCGGTTGACACATCACATGTCGAGAGCATGGCCGGCATGGAACCAACGACCCTTCGAGACCCTCAGGGTCGTCCCGAGTCCGGTCGAGGGACGAGCGGCGCGACTACGAACGACAGGGTTCCCGTCGATGTCGCCGCTGCGCGGTCGCTGGACATTCGGCTCGAGACGGTCGGGCGACAGTCTCTGACGCAGACCGTGCGGGCCGTGGCCACGATCGTGCCCGACGAATCACGGATTTCACACGTGCATACCCGCGTGGCGGGCTGGATCGAGCACCTCGACGTCAACACGACTGGCGAGGAAGTGCGCGCGGGCCAGCCGCTCGCGCATATCTTCTCGCAGGAGTTGTTGTCGTCCCAGACCGAATACCTGGCCGTTCGAAGGAATACTGCGGCGTCGGGAATTACGAGCAGCGTCGTTGCGAGCGGCAGGACCAGGCTCGGCGTACTGGGCATGACCCCGGAAGAGATCGACGCCATCGAGCACACGGGCGAGCCGAGGCGACTCGTGACGGTGGTGGCACCGCGTAGCGGCGTCGTCGTGAATCGAGGCATAACGGTCGGCACGTCGGTGGATCCCTCGACCACGCTGCTCACGATTGCGGACCTGTCGCACGTGTGGGTGCTGGCCGAGGTCCCCGAGGCGAGCATTCCGTCCGTCCGTGTCGGCAGCAAGGCGCTGCTGGACTTTCCAGCGTCTGGCCGCTCGCCGTTTACTGCAGGT
>DASTDR010000133.1:0-2755 GCA_035710265.1 Gemmatimonadales bacterium
GTCGCACACGAGCGCCAGCACCCCTTTGACGATCACCAACTGAGCAGGAGGGCGACGCGACGGGCGCCGACCGCACGATCAGATCTCGCGCGGCGCGGACGGCGTCGGCCCCGCGGGCGGACCCCGACGACACCGGTCCGAGCAGAGCCACGCGCGCGGGGTTCTACCACTTCAGGTGTTAATCGGCGGCCGCGAGGTTCGGAGTAGGCTCCAGCGGCAGCCCGGGATGACCGGTTTGCCGCCGCCCTTCCTCCCACATATCGAGCGCCTGCTTCTTCATCGCCGCAAGCACCGAGGCGATCTTCTCGACGTCGAGATCCGCCGCCACGCCCGGATACCCGGCGCGCTCGATCATCGCCGGGAGCTTGCCCTTCTCGAACTGCTCCAGCGTCCACGCGAGCGGATCCTCGACCAAGGTCCTATCCCAGTAGATGCGATGGTTCTTGTTGCGCGGGCCGTAGTGGTAATGTGCACCGTTCCAGAAGTGATCAAAGGCCAGGAGCTCGGTTTCTTCCGTGTACTTCTTGCCCGGCGTCCCGCCGATATCTGCCAGCACATGGATCGCGAGACCGCCATCGCCCATCGCCAGCCGCCGCATTTCGAGCCCGAACCGGATATTGCCAGCCTCGAAGATGTGGGTGCCACGGTTGTGCTTGACGGTGTTGCGCTTCGTCGCGCGCAATTCGCGGGCACAGGCTTCGACGTCCGGCAGGACCTTCGTCACCGTCGCCATATCGACGATCTCGGCAATCTGCGGATAGCCCGCGCGGCCCAGCATTTTCTGCAGCTTCGTTCCCAAGGTGCGGATGGTCCAGCCGATCGGGTTGCCGTCGACGGTCGAGTCCATCCGGTAGAGGTTCGTCGCGGCCGCGCCCCCGAGCATCGCCGGCCCTTCGACACGCAAGTCCGCATTTTCCGGGCCGTAGATGTAGCTTCGTTCGAAGTCGAAGCAGTTGAACCGCAGAAGCGTTGTCTCCTTGCCGGCAACGTCCGCCATCACCAAGATCGCGACACCCTGATCCGGATGATCCTGGACGTTGCCGTCCCACAATTCGTGGCGGACGGCGAAGGTCAACCGGCCGGCGCTGAACCTCGTCTTCGTCTTTTCTTCCATCGTCGAGCCCTCCCTTCCAGCGGTTTGCAACAGTTTAGAGGCCAAAATCAAAAATTGGAAGCGCGCTGAACGGCGCCCGACCCTGCGTGACGCAGCATTGATCTGCGGAGGCTGAGAGTGTCCGCGTACGCGCCCTTCCTATACTCGCCTCGCCATAGTCCTTCCCAGCGTCCCGCAGCGTTGCCCCGGCTCTGTGCGTGTTGTGCGTGCGGATGAGCGTGAGAAGTGGGTTCATGGCTTCCGCGTCATGGCGTCACCTCGACCGCTATTCCGACGACGTCGCCGAACATGATGCGATTTGCGGCGGCGATCCGGTGTCCGGGAAACAGGGCGCACGCCCACGCAAATGGCCGAGCCGCGGGCCGGCTGAGGCAAACGCGAGAGCTCGCAGAGACGGCGGTGAGAAGTCGCGCGCGTGACCGAGCAGCCGGCGTCGTGTATCAGCGCCACATCGTCGTGAGAGGCCGCCGAGGCTCCAGCGGTTCAGTGCTATGACGAGCACTCCGCGGCGCGCGATCCTGATCGCCTCGGTCATCGCTACCGCTGGCCGGTCGACGAACTCGAGCGTGGCGATGAAGACGCCGAGGTCGACGGCGCGATCGCGGATCGGCAGGCGGTGTGCGTCACCCTGCACCAACGGCAAGGAAGGATGGCGCCGACGCGCCTCGGTGAGTATCGCAGCCGCGCCATCGATACCAAGAACGTGCGGCAGCCGGCTCGAGAGCGCACGTGAAGTGCGCGGTGCCGCAGCCGATCTCGAGCGCGCTGCGCGCCCTCGTAAATGAGGCGAGCAGGTGTCGAGAAGCGCTCGTTCGGCACGATCGGCACGTTGACCGCGAGGCGTCGTGTACCAGTCCTCGTACCGCCTGGCGTCGCGGTCGAAACGCTCCCAGCCTCCGACGGCGGCGTCTTCAGACCGGACAGGCATTCGACACCGTCACCGTCATCATCACGTGAACGAGCGCTCCACACTGGACGAAGGCCGCCTGGGCGCGCTGAAGACCTCCGCCGCCTCGCCGGTGACGATGGTGCTCATCGGCCCAATCTCGGGATTGAGGTCGGCTGCGCGCAGCGCCGCGCCGACTGCCGTGATCGCGGGGGTGAGCCGATCCTGTCGTAAGGGATAGATCGCGACCCGCGCACTGACGTTCATGCAGCGATCATCTTTGAGTGCCTTCTCACACCTGCAAGCCGAGTCGCCTCGTCAACGTCACCTTGACGACGTCTTTGACGAAGAGACAGCAGACCATCGCGTAACCGAAGACCGAAGACCCGTCTCTTGAAGGCCAGCGGACGGCGGCCCGCGTGCTCGGGCTCTCGTTGCTGATTCACGACATAACGGACGCACACAGCGAGACGGCGTTTGCCGCGGTATTGTCAGCAGTGCAGTCCGGGAGAGCTCAGGCCATGTTCGTCTATCCGAACTTCATTGCTGGCAAACACTCGCGAGCGATCCTATCGCTCCGCTCCACACAGCGTATGCCTTCGATGTTCCAAGATGCCTGGTTCGTTGAGCAGGGGGCTCTATTTTCCCACTATGCGAACTGGACTGATCTGCGCCACCGCGCCGCGGAGTATGTCGATAAAATCTTTAAAGGTGCCAAACCCGGTGATCTTCCCGTTGAGCAACCCACCAAGTTC
>DASTDR010000134.1:0-7791 GCA_035710265.1 Gemmatimonadales bacterium
CTGATCAATGCGCTCGTCGACTCGCTGCAGGCGATTGATCTCGCCCCATGGCACGCGCCACGTGCCCCAGGTCCGCGTGAGTCGCGCGATCGCACTGTCCAAAGCCGCGAGCGGTGACCCATCCCCCATCCCGCTTCCCGCTTCCCGGTAGTACTCGAACAGCGTCATCGCAACCGACCCGGTATCGCTGCGGCGATTCCAAAACCGGAGCGTATCCAACGCAGCCCGGTAGGTAGTGTCAGCGGTCGGACGGCCGAGCAGCGTGGGGAGTAGTGAGTCCGCGGCGATCACGTAGTTGTCGAACGCGGCGCCCGCCCAGTCGTCCCAGGTGAACCGCGCCGTGCCGCCGAGGATCTTGCGTGACATCATCCCGCGGCGGTTGTCGCCCTCGAACGCCACCATGTAGCGCGGAAACCTGCTCGAATCGGGATTCCCGCTGCTCGTGAGCAGGAACGGTGTCGTATTGCAGTTCTGCATCCAGCCGGTTGCCGGATTCAAGAGCTGCGGGAGCTCGTCGAGCTTGTGATAGCCTTTCCACTCGGTGGCGGGGTCGCTGCCCTCGACCGGGCCGGTCCAATCGAACCGCGCGTCGCGCACCGGTACGGCGCCGTTGTACAGGTACCACGTGTTGCCGCCCGCGTCCGCCGCCATCACGTTGCCGAACAGCATGTTCAGCGGGCGCATCGCGCTCTTCAGCTCGGCAACCGAGCGCGCGCGCGTCATGTTGTACCACTCCTCGAGCCAGCCATCCGCTTCGAACTTCGCCATCTTGAGCGCGAGTGGTTTTCCGTCGCGCCGGCCCACGATCGGACCGTGGTGCGTCTTCATGAACGAGACGAGGCGGCGCTCCACGCCGGCACCGGTCTTTACCAGGATCGTGTCGGTCCAGTGCGTCACGGGCCGCAGATCCTTGCCGTAGACGTACCAGAGCGAATCCCGGAATGTCTCCGCGTACAGATCGGCTTGATCGGCGGCGTTATCGGTCGAGACCCAGCCGAGTGACTCGTTGTGCCCTACATAAGGAAAGGGAAAACCGAAGCGGGTGTAGCCGGTGAAGTTCCAGCCGCTCTCTTTGCTGTTGACGTGGCCCTCGTACACCTGTCCCGGGCCGAAGAAGGGAAGATGCGGATTGATGAACAGCATCGGGTGGCCGGTGGCGCTCTTGGTTGGCCCGATGACCCAGCCGTTGGAGCCGGTTATCTGTCGTCGGTTGTCGGTTATCAGTTCTTCGCATTCTAATGACCGACAACCGATGACTGAGGACAATTCCAGATCGGCCTGCCGAATTCCCGAGCCATAGAAGAATCCATTGCGATAATAGTTGAGCCGGATGAAGGCCAGGGCATACCAGGGCTCGAACCGTGTGAGCAAACGGGGCTTCACTTCGGGATGGTCGGCAACATACGCATTCAAGCCGGCTGCAAAACCATCGAGCAATGCGCGCATCTTCTTCGGCATGCGCCGGTACTCCTCGCGCGCGAGTCGCGGGATCTCGAGCGAGCGGGTGCGCCTGTCACCCACCAGCTCGCGCTCGCCTTCCACCTCCGCCTCGCGGCCGAGGGCACGGATGTAGTTGTCCTCGAGCCGCCAGAAGTTGTCTTCGGCCTGCGCGTAGGCGAAGCCGAACATCGTGGCCGCGTCGGTCTCGCCGAATACGTGCGGAATGCCGTACGCGTCCCGATAGATCGTGACCCGGGAGCGCAACTCGCCTTGTTGGGGCGACATCAGCAGACCGGCGAGCACCATAAGAGCAAATCGGGTCATACAGTGGGCCTTTCACGGCTGCGCAAGGACAGTTCGTTCCAGCCAACTATTGTTAACGGGATCGTGTCTCAATTCTACTACCCATGATCACATCCACCCTGCTGCTCCTCCTGGCCCAAACCCAGGCTTCTGACCTCACGGGGCTCTGGAGCGCGACCCTTCGGTTCGGACCGGACGTGCGCGGCACCATGCTCGTCATACGTACGACCGACGGCTGGCGTGCCGACATATCGGGCTACTCAGTAACGAGCTCAACCCTGTCATTCGAGCTTCCCGACAACCAGGGGAACTTCAAAGGCCGAGTCGTCGCGGGGGGCCGCGAGATCCAGGGCCACTGGATCCAGCCGCGCACCAACTACAACGGCGGGCGCTATGCGACTCCGGTAACGCTGGTCCCGGATGGGTCCGGACGCTGGCGCGGCACGGTCACGCCATGGGATGATCGGTTCACGATGTACTTCCCGATCACCCGGACCGGGACGCCCGGGAAGTACCACACCTATCTGCGCAATCCCGATCGGAACCTGGGCCGGTTCTTTCGCATCTCGCGCGTCGAGCTGCAGGGAGACACGGTGCAATTCATCGGCAATCAGGGCGACGGCGAGCAGGTCCTGACTCACGGAGTCTTCAGCGAGGGCGCGATCCGGGGTGTGCGGCTGCGCGGTGGGGCCTACGACTTCTTCAAGGTCTCCGACACGACCGCCTCGGGCTACTACCCGCGAGGCCGGCCCGCCGCACGCTATCGGTACGCCGCGCCGCTGCAGCTCACCGACGGGTGGCCGGTCGCGTCCGTCACGGATGTGGGGATCTCGCGCGACTCGATCGAGAAGCTCGTTCAGCTGTTGATCGACGTGCCGATGGATTCACTCACCTCACTGCAAGTGCACAGCCTGCTCGTCGCCCGCCGCGGCAAGCTCGTGGTGGAAGAGTACTTCCACGGCTACAACCGGGACCTGCCGCACGAGCTGCGCTCGGCGTCGAAGACGATACTCTCCGTGCTCATCGCCGCCGCGAACACGGCCGGCATCAGAATTCCGCTCGACACGCCCGTCTACCAGACGATGCTCGGCAACCTCCCCGCGGACCTCGATCCGCGCAAGCGCACGATGACGCTCGAGCATTTGCTGTCGATGAACGCGGGGTTCGAGTGCGATCCGGACACGGCCGCGCCGCGCACCGCCGACGAGGATGTGATCGCGCAGAACGGGGTGGAGGACTGGTACCGGTACACGCTGAACGTGCCGCTGAACGCGGCGCCCGGAGAGAAGGTCTACTACTGCAGCGCGGAGCCGAATCTCGCCGGCGGCATGGTGGAAAAGATCACGGGCCGGCCCCAGCTCGAGCTGTTCGATCGCCTGCTCGGCAGGCCAATGCAGCTCGGCCGCCATCACCTGGGTTTGCAGCCATCGGGCGAGGTGTATGGTGGCGGAGGTCATCTCTTCACGTCGCGCGATTTTCTCAAGTTCGCGCAACTGATGCTCGACGGGCGCTGGAACGGCAAACAGATCCTGAGCCAGGACTGGGTGCAACGCTCGCGCACGCCACTCCTCGAGCTCTGGCCGGGCCAGCAGTACCGCCTGCTGTGGAATTCGCGCGAGTACGACCACGCCGGCCGGAAGACGCGCGCGTATTTCCTGGCTGGCAACGGCGGGCAGGTCTCGGTTGCGTTCCCCGAGCTCGAGCTCGTGATTGTGTTGACGGGCGCGAACTACAACAATCCGGCAACGCCGATGTGGCGGCGGATCTACGGCTTTCAGGATATACTGGCTGCCGTGAAGTGAGGCCGGTCGTTCTCTAACGTCGCATGAACTGGATGTTGCCAAGCTCTACGGACTTGGCGGGGCCACTCCCATCGAAGTGAAACGAGGCCTGCCGGCCGTCGTCGATGATCTCGACACGCAGCTGATTCCTCCCCGCGTCGAGGACTTCGGTCGCTCCCTCGAGCACACCCCAGCGATAGCGCAACGCACCGTCCGTCAGGGTGAACTCGAGCGTCCCGTACATCTCGTTGACGTACGAGCCCGCGAAGTCGGTGAGCGGCCGGCGCAGCGGTTCCTGGCGCGCGGCACGTTGTGACTCGCTGCGGGCGGACTGCTCGCGCAGCCGGGGAAGGCGCGCGAGTGCACTGTCGAGTCGCGCCGCGGCTGCGGCGCGCGCCTCGTGGGGGGGCCGGCCCGCTTCCAGGTCGTACGCGAACGCCGCAATCAGGTCCGTGATGCTGCTCGCGCCCACGCCGTTGGTCTGCGCCACCACGCCGATCCGCCGGGCCGGAAGCAACGAGATGTGCGAGCGGAAGGAGACGTAGCCGCCGAACCGGCTCACCATCGGCTCTCCTTTATAGGAGCCGATGTCCCACCCCATGCTCCACGCGTCGCGATCGAACGGGCCGAAGCGCGTCCGGGGCTCGCGGGTCTGCCGCGCCAGCACGCGATGACTGAGCATCACGGCAGCGCGCGGCAATGCCTGGCGTCCGTCGATCCTGCCGCTGTCGATGTGCACCGTCACCCAGCGCGCGAGATCGCCTACCGTTGCGAGATGCCCGCCCGCGGAGTTCATCGTCGCGTCTGTTTTTTGGAACTTCAGGGTGATGAATTCACCCGCAGCGCCGATGTCGTGAGGCTTGGCGATCCGGCGCGGATCGAGCCCTGACACGCGTGCGTAAGTGTCGCGCATGCCCGCGGGCCGATAGACAGCGCTGTCGAGGTAGCGGCGCCACCCTTCGGGGCGCACGCGATCGATCACCATGGCCGCGACGTTGTAGCCGAAGTTCGAGTATACGAGGTCGTCGTTCCCCGAATGCCGGGCGAACCGGATGAGGGTGGGCCACTCCGATTCAGGAAATGCGCCGGTATACGCCGCGGTTTGGACGAGGGCGTCGTCGTTGATGTGATGCGTGTGGGACAGGAAGTGCGCCAGCGTAAGCCGCCCGGCATCGATCCCCTCCGGCCACTGCACGCCCGGCAGCAGCGTCGTGATCGGCGTCCTCAGGCTGAGGACGCGCTGGTTGACCAGCAGCGCGATGCCGAATCCGGTGTACGACTTGCTGGTCGATGCGACGTACCAGTAGGTGCGCTCATCCGCCTGGATCCGGGCGCTTGCGTCGGCCCAGCCGTACCCCTTCGCGAGGATCGTTCTGCCGTCCATGACGAGCGCGACACCGAGGCCGGGTGTCACGCCCGAGGCGATGATTCGGTTCGCGAGCGAGTCGACCGCGCGCGCGATGTCGCCCGGGGCGGGTCTTGCTCCCTGTGCAAGCGTGACGACCGTGGTAAAGGCAAGCGCTGCTGGGAAGGCCATATCGCTCCTACGGAATCTCAACTTCCGTCATCTTGCGAATCTGGCCGTTGGGCAGCGGCACTTCCCCGTACACCATGTACGGCGACTTGTCGAGCAGGTACCATGTCGCGAGCAGGACGCGGTCGGACTGGCGGCGTTCCTCGACCTTCCATGCTTCGATCGCCTTGCCCTCGACGTCCACCGTCGCCTTGCCGAGCACGCTGAAGATCCGGCCCTCGGCTTTGGTCATGGCGGGGCTCCACACCGGCGCGGTGATGACGGCGCCGGCTCTGAGACCGCCCTGCACCGCAAGCGGCACCAGATCCGAGGCGCCGGCGAAGAATCCCGGGCGATCGAGCGTGACATCGACCTGCTGGACCGCGGTGTCACCGTGAACGCGTTTGGTGCCGCGCACGCGGCGGTCGGTGATGGTCAGATGCTGGAACCCGCCGGCACTCGAGCTCTGCGAGTAGCGCAGCGGCGCGAGCGTTTTTGCATCGTAGGTCTGGCGCAGCTCCCATGTGACTTCAGGGGCATTGGCGGGTCGTTGCGTCCCTTTCGTGACCCAGCGCATTACGGCTCGTCCCGCAGAGTCCCCGATTGTGAGCTCGTTGGTCCAGGTCGACGTCACCCGGCTCGAGTCTCCGATGCGGACGTTGACGCGCGCCGCATGCGGCAGGTACACGCGGCCGTCGAGCTGCGGGGACCCGACCTCGATCCGGATCGTGTCGGATAAGCTCTGGGCATTGACTGCTGGCGCGGAAGCGAGAAACAGCAGCACGGTGATCAAGCGGACGACGCGTGGCATCGCATGCTCGCGAATGAGATTTCGCGAACGTATGGCCGTTCTCGCAACCGGCAAGCGACCCGCTGTCAGGAGGGGGTCAGGGGAGGTACCGAGCCACGGCCATCATGCCCAGGGTCGTCAGCATCATCAGTGCGACGACCTTCCCCAGCGTATTGCCTCGCGCGCGCAACCGCTGCAGCTCGGCCTGGGCCGCCGCGCGCTGATCGGGCGCCAGCGTGGGCATATCCTGCATCAACTTCATCGAGCGCAGCATCGCGGGCCGCATGGCGATGATACCGAACAGGAACGCGACAATCGCCAGCAGTCCTCCCCACGCGTAGGTCTTCCCCATCGTGGTCGCCATGTAGGCCGCCATATTGCCGCCCGACGTGCGCACGAGCAGCCAGCTGCCCGAGATGATGGCGATGATGGCGATGATGGGCATGATGAGCGGAATGCGCCGCTTCATGAGTGCCGACATCACCTTGCCGGCGTCCGGTCCCGCTTCGGTGAGCGCGGGGCCGAGGAAGAAGACCTGGAAGGCCATCATGCCGACCCAGATGGTGCCGAAAAAGACGTGAGCGAAGCGGAGTACGATCGTCAACACGGGCCAGTCCCTTACTTTGGAGTTGGTCGAATTTAGCTTGAATACCATGCACCGAGCATCCTACCCGCCCGCAGCCTCAGTCGCGCAGCCCATCGCCGAACATTTCCGAAAGCATTCGGCCGACCGCGCGCCGGATGCGGCCACGATCGAGAAGCTCATCAACGCGGCATTCTGGGCATCGTTGCGTCGCGAGGAGGGCCGCGAGCCGACGATCTCTCTGGCGTACGTGCCGCGAGAGGATGTCGTCACCGGACTCTTCGTGGAACGCCCGCTGCCACTCGACCCCCAGACGTTAACCAAGCTCGCACCGGCCGTGGAGCGTCCCGGCATTCATCTGGGTGTGTGGCCGAACGGCAGCGATCTCGTCGTGTGGGGCGCCACGCGCAATCTCCCGGCCTACACGTTCGTGGTGGAAGTCATCGAACCCGGTCTGCTCGTGATCAAGCACCGGCGCGCGGGTCCCGGTGGCAAGTTCGCGAACGTCGCGGTCCTGCACGGCGACGACATCAAGATCATCGACGTTCTGGGGACAAAGGCATCGTCCGACTGCCCTGATATCGTGCTCACGCTGCTCGGGTTCGATCAGGAACAGGACCGTACGGACAACGTGTTGCTGGCGCTGGCGCTTTCCATGCGCGCGCACCGGCACGGCGGCTCGCTGCTGGTCGTGCCCCATGGCAGCAGCGATTGGCGCAACTCGATCATGAAGCCGGTCCCTTACACGGTCGCTCCGCCGTTCTCGAAACTGGGCCAGCTCGTGAAGAGCGGTGTCCGCGACGGCAACTTCAGGGACGCGGTCGATGCGATCGCCGGGCTGACGGCGGTGGACGGCGCGGTGGTGTTGAGTGACGAGTACGACGTGCTGGCGTTCGGCGCCAAGATCGTGCGGACCGAAACCGGCCCGCTGCTGGGGGAGGTGCTGGTGCGGGAGCCGGTCGTGGGCAACACGCCGGTCAAAGTCGATCCATCAGAGCTGGGGGGGACGCGGCATCTGTCTGCCGCGCAATTCGTGTTCGAGCAGCGCGATTCGCTCGCCCTGGTCGCGTCGCAGGACGGGCGGTTTACAGTCTTCGGATGGTCTCCTCGAGAAGCGATGGTCCTCGCATATCGGGTTGAAGCTCTGCTCCTGTGAACGCGGTGTAAACCTGGTCCGACCACCAGCTGCGGCAGCGCTCGATCTCAGCCATCGCGTCTTCGTGTGTCATCGCCCCGCGATATGAGCGCGTCGTCGTCAGTGCATCGTAGACATCCACGATACCGACGATTTGTGCGGCGACCGGAATCTCCTCGCCGCGGAGGCGATCGGGGTACCCGGTGCCGTCATACCGCTCGTGGTGCCAGCGAATGATCGGCTTCA
>DASTDR010000135.1:0-12359 GCA_035710265.1 Gemmatimonadales bacterium
GAAATCGAGCCTGCTCAACGCGCTCGAGCCGGGCCTCAAGCTGCGCGTGGGAGCGATCAGCGAGAAATGGCGCACCGGCAAGCACACCACCACCGCGGCCGAACTGGTACCGGTTGCGGGCGTCGGTTACGTCGTCGATACACCGGGTCTGCGAGAAGTGGGGGCGTGGGGGGTCGACCCTAACGGGCTGGGCGCGTGCTTTCCGGAATTCCGGCCCTATCTCGACCAATGCCGGTTCGACAACTGCCGCCATCTGGCCGAGCCGGGCTGCGCGGTGCGCGCCGCGCCGCCGGACAAGATCGATCCCGACCGGCTCCGCTCGTACGAACGGATCTACGTGGAGGTCAGCGAGCCTTCCTGGTCCAGCGGCCGGCGTCGCGGGAGGTGACTTTGGCCATCATGTGCGCGAACGCGTCGTCCAGGTTGATGCGCTGCGAATTGGCGATGCAAATGACGACGAACAGAATGTCCGCGAGCTCCAGCGCCATCGATCCGGGCTGCTCGTCCGGTTTCTTCTTCTTGGGACCGAACTGATGATTCACTTCACGAGCCAATTCGCCGACTTCCTCCGCGAGGCGCGCCACGTTGACGAGCGGCGGGAAGTAGCCTTCTTCGAACTGATCGACCCAGCGATCCACGGCCTGCTGCGCGTCGCGAAAGCTCATGACTGACCTCGTTGCTCCGTTCCGGGGCGAGCGTTACGCGGCGCCGGAGACACTGAGCCGGCTGATCGCTCCGCCCTATGACGTCATCGATGCCACCGAGCGGGCGCGCTACGCCGCGCTCGACTCGGACAATATCGTGCACGTGATGCTGCCGGAAGCGCGCCCGGGAAGGCCCGAGGACGACCGCTACGCCGCGGCGGCCGAACGCCTGGAGGCCTGGCGCGCGAACGGCGTGCTGCGGCGCGATCCGGATCCCGTGCTGTACGTGCTGGCGCAGGAGTTCACGCTCCCGACCGGCGAGACATGCACGCGCCGCGGCCTGTTTGCCGCGGTGGCCGCGGAGGGATACGAGCCGCGCCGAATTCGCCCGCACGAGCACACGCACGCCGGCCCCAAGGCCGATCGCCTGGCCCTGATGCGCGCCACGGCAACCAATCTCGAGTCGATCTTTCTGCTTGCACCCGACCGCGACCGATCGCTCGCGAATGCCGTAGCTGACGTGGCGCGCGGGAAGCCGGATGCGAGCGCCGAGCTGAACGGCGTCGGGATCCGTCTCTGGGTCGTGCGTGACCCTTCCCGCTTCCCCCTTCCCGCTTCTCCTCTCTATATCGCCGACGGCCATCACCGCTACGAAACGTCGAGCGCCTACGCGCGGGAGAACCCGGCCGCCGATCGCCTGCTGGCGCTGATTGTGTCGGCGCAGGATCCGGGTCTCGTGGTGCTGCCGACGCACCGTGTAATCTTCGGTGCGGGGCGGGACCTCGATCGTCTGCTGCCGCATTGGCGCGAGGTATTCGACGTGCAGCTGTTGCCGCCAACGCGCGATCCGGTCGAGGCGCTCGCGTCGCTGGGTCGCGAGCGCACCGCCTGCCTGGTCGCGGATCGCAGCCGCATGGCGGCGCTCGTCATGCGCCCCGGCGTGCTGCCGGACCGGCTGCCGAGCCTCGCGCGGAGCGATGCCGTGCGGAATCTCGATGTGGCGCGCGTCGAGTCGCTGGTGGTGAAGGAGATCCTGGGCGCGGCCACGTCGACACCGATCGTGCGCTATGTCGCAGATGCGAAGCAGGCGCTGGATATGGTGCAGCACGGCGGGGCGGCGCTCGCGGTGCTCCTCAATCCGACCAAGGTGGAGGAGGTGTTTGCCGTCGCCGACGCCGGAGATGTGATGCCCCCGAAGTCGACCTATTTCATTCCAAAGGTGCCAAGTGGCCTAGTCTTGAGGCCCTTGGTGTAAGGCTGCGATCAACGCCTTACAAAACTGCGGCAAGTCCGCCGGTGTGCGCGACGAAATCAGATTTCCATCGACTACCACCGCGCTGTCTTCCCAGATGACACCCGCGTTTTCCATGTCGTCCTTGATGGCGCGGACGCTGGTGGCGCGCTTTCCCTTCAGGATCCTGGCGGAAATTGGGACCCAGCCGGCGTGACAGATAAAGGCGACCGGCTTGCCGGCCTGATAGATCTCGCGAGTCAACTGCAGGCATTTCTCCGAGCGCCGCAGCTGGTCCGGCGCAAAGCCTCCCGGAATGACGAGACCGTCGAAGTCCGATGCCGACACCTGGTCGATGTTCGTATCGACCGTGACGGGATAACCGCGCTTGCCCGGATAGGTCTTCTCCCCCATCCCAGCCACGGTCGTGGCCGCGCCTTCCTCTTCCAGCCGGATCTTCGGGTACCAGAGCTCGAGGTCCTCGTACAGTGGCGCCGCGAAGAACAGGATTCGTTTGCCTTTGAGCGTCATGCGCGGAACCTATATCTTTGGCGGCTGTGAGTCCACGTCATCGGCAGCAGATTCTCGATAACCTCGAAGCGATTTACCGCGAGGCGTACGATCGAGCCAAAAAGACGGGCGACGAGCGCCGTATGGCCGATCTCGACGCCGCCTATCAGCGCGAACAACTGCTGCTCGAAGTATTGCTCGATATCAGGGACGGACTCGGGAAACCCGCTCCAACCAAGTCGGACTCCGCCGCCGATCCTCTAGCAGCGCTCGATACCATCCGCCGCATCACCAAGCTTCGCTAGGAGGCTGCCGTGCGCCGTGCGTTCTCCGTCGTGGCGCTCACCCTGCTCGGCGCCTGCGGCTCCAAGGCCGATGTCGTGATTCAAGGCGGGACGGTGTGGACCGGGTTGTCGACGGGACGTGGTCAGCGCGGCGCGGTGGCCATGCGCGGCGACAAGATCCTTGCGGTCGGCGACTCCGCCGAGATCGCGCGCTATATCGGGCCCAAGACCTGGGTGGCCGAGGCGGACGGCGGACTGATCATGCCGGGGTTCGCGGATGGGCACACCCACTTCATCAACGGCGGGTTCCAGCTGGCGTCCGTCGATCTGCGCAACGCTGCTACGCCGCAGGAATTTGTGCGCCGCCTCAAGGAATACGCCTCGCATCTCCAGCCCGGGGACTGGATCACCGGTGGCGATTGGGACCACACGCTCTGGCGCGGCACTCCCCTGCCGCAGCACGGCTGGATCGACTCCGTCACTCCCAACAATCCGGTTTTCGTCAACAGGCTCGACGGGCACATGGCCCTCGCAAACAGCGCCGCGATGCGGGCGGCGGGTGTTACGCCCAGCACTCCCGCTCCGTTCGGCGGCGAAATCACGCGCGGAGGAGTCTTCAAGGATCAGGCGATGGGGCTCATCGGCCGCGCGGTGCGCGAGCCCTCGCCCGAGCAGCGCGATTCGGCGCTCGCGCGCGCGCTTTCTCATGCCGCGTCCCTCGGTGTTACCGCGACGTCGCATGTCTCGGCATCGTGGGCGGATCTCGCGAGCTATCGGCGGCTCGCCCGTGCCAATCTCCTGACGATCCGCGTAATCCTGTATTTCCCGATCGAGGACTGGCGCGCCGTCGCCGAGAGCGTCAGCCGGGGGCGGGGAGGCGATGACTGGATCCGGCTCAGGGGCGTCAAAGGATTCATGGACGGCTCGGCCGGGTCGCGCACGGCTTACTTCTTCGATCCGTTTTCGGATTCGGCGGGTTACCGCGGCATGATGCTGCAACCCGAGTCGGACATGCGCGCCTGGATCGGCGGCGCGGATTCGGCCGGCCTGCAGGTGGCGGTGCATGCCATCGGCGATCGCGCCAACGCCACCCTCCTGGCCATCTTCGACAGCGTGGCCCGCGCCCACGACCCCCGCGACCGCCGGTTCCGGATCGAGCATGCACAGCATCTGCGGGCCGAGGATATCCCGAAGTTCGGCGCGCGCCGCGTCGTGGCCTCGATGCAGCCCTACCATGCGATCGACGACGGCCGCTGGCTCCTCGTGCGCATCGGTCCTGAGCGCATCAAGACGACCTATGCCTTCCGTACGTTGATCCACGCCGATGCCCCCCTCGCCTTCGGCTCTGATTGGACCGTGGCGCCGCTCGACCCGATGCAGGGCGTGTACGCAGCGGTCACCCGCCGGACACTAGACGACAGGAACCCCGGCGGCTGGGTGCCCGAGCAGGAGATCGGCGTTGGAGAAGCGCTGCGGGCATACACTTACGGCAACGCGTGGGCGACCTTCAACGAGCAGAAATGGGGCACGCTTGCGGCGGGTCGGCTCGCGGACGTGGTCGTGCTGGAGCGCGACCCGTTTGCGGTCGCACCCGAATCGCTCGGGACGATCAAACCACGGTTTACGTTCGTGGGCGGGAGGGTCGTGTATCAGAAGGCATTATGACTTTTAGTGCGGGTACGCTGGACCCCCTGCAGCACCCGGTCGTATAATGCCGACGACGACCTCCGGGACGTGATATGCGCAGGGTCTGTTTCGTCGTTTTCCTGTGTGTAACCGTGATCGCGTTTCCCTCGCCGGCCCAGCAATTGGGCTTCCTTGATCGCAGTCTCAAGGATCTGGAGGCCTGGGCCCGCGAAGATACCAACGACGCCCGCCGGCAGTACTACCTCGCGTTGCGCCACTGGAAAGCCCATCACTGGAGGCAAGCAGATAGTCTGCTGCGCCTCGCGGTCCGGCTCGATCCCTGGTACGCCGACGCCTATTACGCCTTGTATTTCCTCCCGTACTCGCGCCGGACCCAGCTGGCCCAGGAAGAGAACCGCGATCGCGTCCCCGAGGAATGGCGGCCCGCCGTCGCCGAGGCGCGTGGTTTCTTCCAGCAGGCGTTTCGGACCGATCCGTTGCTCAACCTCAACGTGATGGGCGTGGCCTACGAAATCGAGGAGCCCATCGTCCGTGATTACACCAATCCAGCGTACCGGTATTATGTCAGGAACTGGGCGTGGTTCGTGGATCTCGGCCTGGGGCGTTACCGCAGCGCGCACGAGCGTCTGACTGCGCTCACGCAACGAGAATGGGATGGGGACAAGCATCCGGAGCGGATTCCCGACGCGATCCTGTTCTTCCGAGGGCTCGCCGCGGCTCACACGATGCAGTACGACAGGGCGGCGGGCGATTTCCGTGAATTGCTGACGCGGGTAGAGAGGATCCAGCAGGAAGAAATCGTGCGGGTTCCGCTCGAAGACAACGACTATCGGCTCATGCTGGCTACGATCCATCGTCTCGCCGGGCGTCCCGACAGCGCCATTGCGCTGTATCAGCAGGCACTCGAGCGCGATCTCGGGCTCGTCATGGCGCATGCGAATCTGGCGAACGTGTACGAGGAGACGAATCGGCACGCCGAAGCGCTGATCGAGCGTAAACGCGCCGCCGAGATCAGCACCGACGATCCGCTCGTGCTGTTCGACCTGGCGGCATCGTTGTTCAATGCTGGTCAGCTGGTCGACGCGGATGCGCCGCTGCGCCAGGCGATCAAGCTGAACCCGCGCTACTCGCCTTCCTACTATCTGTTGGGCCGCGTGAGCGAGGAGCTGGGCCTGCCGGAGGAAGCCCGGGATCACTACAAGCAGTTTCTCGCGCTCTCACCACTGACCTCGGTAGATCTGCGCGCGGATGCGACGCAGCGGATCGACAAACTGAAATGAAAACATTCACCGCGTGTGCCATCGCGGCGGTGTGCTGGTGCGGTCAACTCGCCGCGCAGAAGCTCGAGATCAAGGCGTCGATTGCGACGCTCGAGGATGCGGCGCGCCGCGATTCCAATGATGCTGCGGCGCACTACAACCTCGCGCTGGGTTATTGGAGCAGGCAGAGATGGGATCAGGTCGACACCGCGCTGAAGCGAGCCGTGGCGATCGATCCGCGATTTGCATCCGCCTATCTCGCCCTCGCGTTCCTCCCACACGCGTCGGGGACGTATTGGAAAGAGCACGTGATCGTGCTGGGAAACGGGTGGCGGTTCTATTACTACACGGCGCCGGATTCCGTGGTGCAGGAATTCGACCGGCTCTACCGCCGAGCGTTGATGATCGAGCCGCTCGTCGACATCCGCATTCAGGTCGCGACCGAGTTCCGGGGCGGTCACATCGACAACTTCGACAAGGCCCTGTACGCATACAACGACGGCAAATGGGCGGAGGCGTACCGGCGTTTTGGGGAGCTGATCGCCGACAGTGCCGACTATCGTGGCGAGAAGGGCCGGTTGTACGAGCAAATACTCTGGTATCACGCGCTCGCTGCCGCGCGGCAGCAGCAATTCAAGGATGGAATCGACGACCTCCGCCAGCTCGTTACGCGGGCGCAGAACCGCGAGGCCAGTGATACGTTGTACCGCTGGCCATTGCGCACCAACGAGTACCGCTACACGCTGGCGTACTTCACCCAGCGCGCGGGGGATCCCAACGGCGCAGTGCGCCTCTACCAGGAAGCTCTCACCAGCGACCTGGGGCTGTACATGGCCCACGTGCGCATGGCGGATATCTACGAGGCTGCCGGGATGTTCGAGCAGGCGATTACCGCGCGCCGCAACGCGGTGAACGCGAGCCCCGACGACCCCTCGCTGATGCTCGATCTCGGGAAGACGCTGGCGAACGCAGCGCGGTGGTCCGAAGCGGAGCAGCCGCTCAGCGAGTCCGCGGCCGCGAATCCGCGCGATCCTCGCGTCCCGTTCTATCAGGGGCTCGTGTTCGAAAACATGGGCCGGAAAGACGACGCCCGCACGGCGTTCACGAAATTCATCGCCATTGCGCCCAGTCGTTACGAGCGTCAGGTGGCCGTCGCGAAACAGCACATCGACGCACTTCGCTAATCCGATGGAGCAGTAGATGACGCGACTCACGATCTTCATGGCGGCCGCATTTCTCACGGTCGGCACCGCGTCGGCGCAGCAGCCGGCCGCCAAAGCTCCGACGCTCGAAGAGCTCGAGACTCGCGCGCGACAGGATTCGTTGGATCCCGAAGCGCATTTTCGCCTGGCCACGCGGTATTACCGGCTGAAACGCTGGGCGGACGAAGAGCGCGAGCTTCGCACGACCATCGCGATCGACCCGCGCTATGCTCCGGCCTACCTCTGGCTCGGCGATCTTCCCTTCGACAAGCGTCCCAAGCTCTGGAAGGAGGAACGCAAGGGGAAAGTACCGGCCGAGCTGCAGCCGGTCGTCGAAGAATCGTATCGGCTCTGGCGCCAGGCCTTCTTCATCAATCCCATGGTCGACTTCCGCGTGATGGGAACGAGCGCTCCACCGGAAGACATGATCACGATTCCGGATTACGGCGCCGCGACGACCGAATTCCTCGCGATGCTGGGGCTCGGCGCCTACGGTGCGTCGCGCTACGAGCTCGCGTACAACGCGCTCGATATGTGGGCCCAACGCGCTTTCGCCGGTAAGCCGGTCGATTCGCTCCCGGACTTTCTCTTCCTGTTTCGCGGCCTCTCAGCCGGCCAACTGCGCGCCTACAACAAGGCCGTGGCCGACATCCAGGTGCTGTACGATCGTTCGTTGAAAGCGGAGCGAAGCGACTCGCTGCTTCCGTTTCCGATGCGGACCAACGATTACCGCTACCTCCTGGGCGTACTGAATCAGCTGTGGGGCAAGCACTGGGTTGCCATGCAGCTATTCGAGCAGACGCTGGCGTCCGACCTGGGCCTGTACATGGCCCATGTGCGCATGGCTCAGATCTACCGCTCGCTCAAAATGTGGGACAAGGCGATCGGCGAGGCGCGCAGAGTGCTCGAGACCAATCCGAACGACGCCCCGGCTCTTCGGGAGCTGGGAGTGATCCTCGATGATGCGGGTCGCGCTGAGGAAGCGCTGAGAACATTGGAACAGGCCGCCGCGGCCAATCCGCGCGATCCCAGGACGATCTACCATCTTGGAGTCGTTCAGCACAAACTGGCGCGCGCACCGCAGGCGCGCGAATCGTTGACCCGATTCGTGGATATGGCCCCGGCCGCGAAATACGAGCGCGAGGTGAGCGACGCAAAGCAGCGTTTGGGATCGCTGGGACAATGATCAGCCGGAGGCGTATGAAACTCCTGTTGCTCGTCTTCGCGCTCGCCGCGGCGCCGCGCCTCGCCGCGCAATCGCAGCGCAGCGCCTACGAAGAGCTGCAAACGTTCTCCGGCGTCCTGAACCATATCCGGCTCAATTATCCCGATTCGTTGAGCTACTCGGAACTGGTCGCGGCCGCGATCCGCGGCGTGCTGCGCGCCCTCGACCCGCACAGTTATTACGTCTCCCGCGTCGAATTCCAGCGCCAGTCCGCGCTCGAGCGCGGCGAGCTCGTGACGGTCGGCCTCCGGCTGGAGGAAGTAGAAGGTGCGGCGACCGTGCTCATGGTGGCGCCCGGCAGCCCCGCCGCCAAAAGCGGCGTGCTTCCGGGCGACCGTGTCCTCGCCCTGAACGACACCTCGGTCGCCGGTCTCGACATGGCCACGATCGAGCTGCGCCTCGCGGGTGACAAGGGCTCCAAGGTGCGCCTGCAGATGGAGCGCGGCTCTCGGCTCGAGCCGGACACATTCAGCGTCACGCTCAAGCGCAATCCATTCGAGGTCCGATCGGTCTCCATTGTGCGCATGGTGGACGCGACCACGGGCTATCTCCGCCTCGAAGACTTCATGGGTGACGCGAAAGAGGTCCACCAGGGCCTGGTCAAGCTGCGCAACTCGAAGGCCCAGGGGGTCATCCTCGACCTGCGCGGCAACCCGGGCGGCGCCGTCGTCCTCGCGGTGGAGGTCGCGAGCGAGTTCTTCCCCAAGAACACGGAAATCTTCAGCACACGCGGACGCAAGCGCGAGACCGACACGACCTACGTCACGAAGCGCGACGGCCAGTTCCGCCAGCTGCCTTTGGTTGTGCTGATCGATGAGCGCAGCGCGAGTGCCGCCGAAGCGCTCGCGAGCTCACTGCAGGATCACGACCGCGCGCTGCTCGTCGGACGACGCAGCTTCGGCAAGGCACTGATGCAGTCGATCTTCTTCCTGCCGTCCGGCGACAACGTGTGGCTGACCGTCGGCCGGGTGATCACACCCAGCGGGCGCGTGATTCAGCGGCGCTACCACGGCCTCGGCTACGAGCAGTATCTGAGCTTTGCGGGCAAGTCTGGCGCGGAAGAGGATACGATGACTACCTACAAGACCGACGCCGGCAGGCTCGTGCGCGGCGGCGGCGGGATCGTGCCGGATATCGTCGTTCCGGTCACCGCGCCGCTGCCCGTCTGGTGGAGCGCGGCGGCTGACTCCGGCTTCGACAACGCCGTGTCCGACAGTGTCGCCCAGACGCTGCCGGCGACGGCGGCAGCGAAGAATACGTGGCTTACCGCGGACGGGGATTGGCGCGCAAAGCTGTTGCCGCCCTTCCTCGCGCGCGTGCGCTCCAGGATGGGCGTCGCCGCGGTCACCGACAGCCTGCTCGAGCAGCGTCTCGCCCGCATCCTCGCGACCCGGGTCGCGGAAGTGCGCTGGGGTGCGGACGCGCGGGACGAGTTCCTGCTCCGCAACGATCGCACGGTCCGCGTCGCGCTCGAGCAGTTTCCACGGCTCCGAGAATTGTTGCAGTCCAAACCGTAGGTCGGACCTTTCTCGTTTTCGAGCTGCCCATGCACACGCTTGCCGCTCTCACCGTTGTCCTGCTCGTGCGTGACACCACCGCGGCAGCCGACTACCTCGAGATGTATCGCGAGGTCATGGCGCTCGCGCCGTCGGGGCAGATCGCGACGGTCCGAGACCTGGTCATCCGGCGCGACGCGGGAGTCCTGACGCTGGAGCGTGGCACGATCTACCTGCTGACGCCGGTCGGCGGCCGCACCGTTGGTGTTGTCTTCGAGGGGACGGGGCGCTTCCAACTGACGCCCTCGCTGACGATCGAGCGCGGGCAGCTCGAACGATTCGCGGGAAAGCCCGAGCTGGACGACACGATAACGCGTGCGGTGCTGTTGTTCGCGGACTCGACGCCGGCGCAGCTCGCAGCGCTGACGCTGGCCCGGGGACCGGTGCCGGTGAGCGCCGGGAACGCCGTGCGGGACGTGCTCGAGAGCATCAAAGGCGAGAAACACGGAAGCTTTCGCCCGGCCATCATGGCGCCGCTGCTCAACGGGGAGACCAATGGGCTCTTCTTCGCGCATCTGACCCGCAGCCGCGGCGACCCGATGATCTTCGAGTACGATCCTGACCTCGCGGAGGCGACCCAGATTCACCGCCCCGTTCGCAAGATGCACTGGCGGACGAACTGGGCGGTGATGATGCAGCATCCGGAAACACGCCCTCGCCGCGGCGCGACTGGCGAGTGGCAGGTCCGACATCGCCTTACAATCCCGCATTATGAGCTTGGTGTGCAGCTGAAACAAACGGGCGGCGCCGATCTGGATTTCGCCGCCACCGCGAGTTTCACGGCCATCGCGGCCGACGCAGTCGGGCCATGGCTACGCTTCGAGCTGCACCCCAAGCTCGTCGTCGATTCGGTCCGTGTGGATCATCGTCCGACCACGACGTTCTTCAAGGCGGAGGATGACGAGGCGTTGTGGGTCAAGACTGCGCGATTCGGTGCGGGCGACTCGGTCCACATTCAGCTGTTCTATCGAGGCAACCTGATCGATCGCTACGGCGACTGGTTCTACATCGACCCCGGCGCCAACTGGTGGCCCGGCAACGGACAGGGCCGGGATTGGGCGACGTTCGATATCACGTACCGGAGCCCCAGTTTCTACCCATTGGCGAGTGTCGGAACGAAACGGGATTCCAGCGTCGAGGGACGAGTGATGACCACGCGCTGGCAGACCACGCGACCCTCGCCGTTCGCCACTTTCAATCTCGGGTTGTTCGAACCCCTCCGAGTACAGTACGAAGGCGCGCCGCCCATCGAGGTCTTCGTGTCGGAGGAAGCGCACCGCAGGCTGCGTCGTGAACTGGAGAGCATCGGTTTCTATCTGCCGCGCCAGAGCAAGATGCGGGAGACCGTCGCTACGGACGTCTCGAACAGCCTCAAGCTCTTTTCTCATCATTTCGGGCCGCCGCCGGATTCCACCTTCTTCGTCACGGAAATCCCGTACTCACTCGGCGTCTCCTTCCCCGGCGTGATTCACCTGTCCTGGGTCACTTTTCAGAACACGACGCTCGACGGGTTCGACGAGTACTTCCGCGCGCACGAGGCCGCGCACCAGTGGTGGGGTAACGCCGTGCGCCCGGCGACCTACCGCGATGCCTGGCTCGCGGAAGGCCTCGCGACTTTCTGTGGCCTGTGGTACGTGCAAAGCGTCCGCAAACGCAACAACGAGTATTTCGATTTCCTCGACCGCTACGCCATGAACGTCCGGGACCTGAGCGACGACGCCGGTCCGATTTGGCTGGGGTTCCGTAACTGGGAGCCGAGATCCTCGGGCTACCATGTCATGACGTACGAAAAAGGCGCCTGGGTCTTTCACATGCTGCGAACGCTGATGCTCGATCTGCGCACGCGCAGTGAGGACCGGTTCATGGCGTTGCTGCGGGACTTTCATCAGTCACATGCCGGCGGAACGGCTTCAACAGACGATTTTCAACAGCTCGTCGAGCGACACGCCGGCATCCCCATGGGGTGGTTCTTCGACCAGTGGGTACGCGGGCGTGCCCTGCCGCGATATCGGGTAGCGTGGAAGTCCGAGCCGGCCGATGGAGGGAGGTATCGCGTGCGGCTGCGAGTCATCCAGGAAGGTGTGCCGGCGGAATTTCAGTCGCCGGTTCTGGTCTCGGCCGACCTCGGCGAGAATCGCTTCGCGAACTTTCGCGTGGCCGTGACGGGTACGACCCAGGAGTACACGAGCCCACTGCTGCCGTCCGAACCAAAACGCATCACATTCAACGAGCTGCGCAGCGTCCTGGGGGAGGTGAAGATGGAGGGCTGGTAGGCTATTTTGTTCGCCATGGCGACTCGTTCCCGCGCCGCGAGCAAGGCGGCCCCGTCCTCCAGGTCCGCGGCCGCGCTTTCCAAGTCTGAACTGCTCGACATCTACCGGCTGATGCTCCTGTCTCGCCGCATCGACGACAAGGAGATCCAGCTCAAGCGCCAGAACAAGATCTTCTTCCAGATTTCCGGCGCCGGGCACGAAGCCGTGCTCGTCGCGGCCGGCAAAGCGCTCCGCCCCTCATACGACTGGTTCTATCCCTACTACCGCGACCGGGCGCTGTGTCTCACCCTCGGCATGACCCCGACCGAGATGTTCCTGTCGGCCGTGGGCGCCGCCGAGGACCCGAATTCCGGCGGCCGCCAGATGCCGTCGCACTGGGGCCACAAGGACCTCAACATCGTCAACCAATCGAGCCCCACCGGCACGCAGTTCCTGCAGGCCGTGGGATGCGCCGAGGCGTGGCTCCGCTATCATCGCATCCACGACCTGAAAGAGAAGCCGATCCACGGGGACGAAGTCGTGTACTGC
>DASTDR010000136.1:0-2512 GCA_035710265.1 Gemmatimonadales bacterium
TCAAGGAAGCCAGCGTCCCGAAGAACGCCGATGCCCCGACGCCGACAATCACCGTCGTCCAGAACTTCTTCGAGGAACTGAAGCGCCTCGTGCCTGCGAACTGACGCCCGGATATCCTTTCACTATGGCGACACAATCACGACCGGATGCGGAAGCCGGGACCGCCCAACAGCCCGCGGAGCAGCGGCCTGCAGAAGCGGCGGAAGCCTTCGTCCGCGCGCTCGTCGCGCAGGACGTGGACTGTCTTTTCCTCAATCCCGGCACCGACACCATCTCTATCCAGGAAGCGCTCTCGAAGATGGAGCAGCTCGGTCAGCCGGTGCCGCGCACCGTGCTCTGCCTGTTCGAGCTCGTCGCGCTGGCCGCGGCGCATGGCTATTTCGCGGCGACCGGACGGCCGCAGGCTGTGCTCGTCCACGTGGACGTCGGCACGCAGAACCTCGGCGGCATGCTGCACAACGCGCAGCGGGGACGCGCCGCCGTGCTGATCTGCGCCGGCCGCACACCCTACACGACCGACGCGCGCCAGCGAGGCACGCGCGACGTCTACATCCACTGGCTGCAGGAGCAGTTCGATCAGCACGGCATCGTCCGCAACTTCGTGAAGTGGGACTACGAGCTCCGTCGCGGAGAGCAGATGGGTGAGGTGGTGGCTCGCGCGTTTCAGATCGCGGCAAGCGATCCGCCGGGCCCCGTCTACCTCACGCTTCCCCGCGAAGTGCTCATGACCGAGGTGGGAACCATCCCCGTGTCGGGGCGCGATCAGGCCCCGCCGTCCCGGTTGGGCGCAGGCGATCCCGACGCGCTTCGCGACGTCGCCGCGCGCCTGGTCCGGAGCGAGCGTCCGCTGGTGCTGACGTCAACGACGGGGCGCACCCGTGAGGGCTTCGAGGGGCTCGTCAGGCTCGCCGAACTGCTCGCGCTGCCGGTGGTCGAGCGCCGGGAGCGTACGAACTTCCCGACGACCAATCCGCTGCACCAGGGGTTCCAACCCGGACCGCTCGTCGAGTCGGCTGACGTGATCCTGGTGCTCGACTCCGACGTGCCCTACATCCCCACCCAGACCACGCCCCGTGCCGACGCGGCGATCGTGCAGATCGATCTGGATCCCGTGAAGGAGCGGATACCGCTCTGGAGCTTCCCGCTGACGACGGCCGTTCGCGGCGACACGTCGCGCGCGCTCGATCTCGTAGCCGACTACGCGACGGAGCTGATGACCGACGCCGCGCGGAGGCGCATCGAGGTCCGTCGAGCGGAACTGGCCGCACGCCACCGCGAGCGCCGGGCCGCACGCGAGGCTGCCGCGCTGGCCGCCCGAGGGGCGCGGCCGATTGCCGTCGAGTGGCTCGGGTACTGCCTCGGCCAGCTTCAGCGCGAAGCGCCCGAGTGCCTGTTCGTGGACGAGGCGCTCACCAGCCACGTGGCGCTCTGGAACCACGTCGATCTCGAGGAGCCGGGCACGATGTTCGGCAGCGGCGGCTCGTCGCTCGGCTGGGGGCTGGGCGCGGCGCTCGGCGTGAAGCTCGCGCGCCCGGATCGCCAGGTCGTGCTCGCGACCGGCGACGGATCGTTCGTCTTCGGCGAGCCGCTCGCGGCGCTCTGGGCCAGCCAGGTCAATCGCGCGCCGATCATGGCCGTGATCTTCAACAACGGCTGCTACAACGCGAACCGCCTGCCGCTGGTCGGCGCCTACCCGCAGGGCTATTCCGTTCGGGGCAATCACTTCGTCGGCGTGGACCTGGCGCCGGCGCCTCGATACGACCTGATCGGCCAGGTCGTCGGCGCCATCGGGGAGCGGGTAGAGGATCCCGACGAGGTGCTGCCGGCGCTGCGGCGCGGTCTTGACCACGTGCGGTCGGGGCGGTCGGTCATTCTCGACGTCGTCCTCGCGCACCCGTGAAGATCCGTGAAGGGGTCTGACCCCTTCACGACTTGACGTCGATTTACACATTGTGTGTAAATTGACGTGTGCCCTCCGACGATTACCGCCGCGCCCTCGAGGCGGCCGCCAGAGAATACGAAACGCTCGGCGCCGAACGTCAGCACATCGACAAACGTCTCAGCGAGCTCGCCCAGACGATCGCCACGCTCTCCCGGCTGTGCGGGCTCACGCCAACCGTCCCCTGGGGCCTCACGGATGCGTGCAGGACCGTTCTTCGGAACGCCGGCGCGCCGATGACGCCCTCGGACGTGCGCGATCGCCTGCAAGGAATCGGGTACGACCTGGCGTCGTACTCCAACCCGCTCGCCGCCATTCACACCACGCTCAAGAGACTCGCCGAAGCCGAGGAACTGCGGACGGCTTCCCTTCAAGGCAAGCCCGGATATCTCTGGCATCGTCCCCCGAAGTCCGGCACGCATGTCCTGCTGAACGCGGAGATCAACCGGGAGATCGCACGGGCGCACAGGCCGAAGCGGGGAAAGCGATGATGGACCTCGAGACGCGCCGCCACTTCTTCGCGGAAGAGATCGCCGCCGTAGCCGACCTGAAGACGCCGGAACTGGTCGACGC
>DASTDR010000137.1:0-6866 GCA_035710265.1 Gemmatimonadales bacterium
CAGCGAGGCGCCGAGGGACCCGAAGAGGTATCGGCGGCCACGTGAATCACGAGCGTGTCGGCGAACGGGCCGCTGGTCGCCACGATGCGTCCCGTTCCCACGATCTTCGAGGTAACGCGGGCAACGTGTGTGGTCTCCGGATACGCGACGAGGCCGAGGACGGCCGTGTCGAGGTTCTGCCACGCCACCGGAGCGTCGGGATCCTGCTGACGCTGCGCATTGATGACGAAGGCCTCGAGCCGGTTGGTCCGGTTGACGAGCATCGAGCTGGCCCCGTTGATCAGGATGGATCCGGCGAACGCTGACAGCGTCACGTTGTGCGTGCTCGCCGCACCCTGGCTCACGACCACGTTGGAGTCGAGATCCGCTCGAAGCCCGGTCGACGCCGGCGCATCGACGCCCACGATGTAGGTCCCGGGCAGCAGGTACGCCAGGCGATAGTGCCCGTCCGCGTCCGTCACGCCGGTCGAGGTGATGTACCAGTTGTTCGGACCGCCGCCCCACGCGCTGATCGTGGCGTTGCGGACCGGACCGGCCGTGCCGCCGCCGCTCGTATCCCGCGTGATGGTGCCCACGATGTCGCCCGTGGCGGCGCGGTTCACCGCACGAATCCACGGGAAGAAGTTGAACGCGCCGTCGCCGAGATCGTTGTAGTGGAAGCTGCGGCCCACGTCGAAATCCACCACGATGTCGGTCCCCTGTTCAGGAACGTCGAACGGCGCCTCGACGAATGCGTGCAACTCCTGACGGCCCGCGCCGTTCCAGTGAACCTGCGCCTGCGCTCCATTCTTGTAGCGGATACCGGCCGACGAATCGGTGTCGAGAATGACGCGGACCGCGCGATACTGGCCGGCTGGAATCTGCTCGCCGCCGAGCAGTGCCGTGTCGCCCTGTTGGAGCTGCAGCAGGTCGATCTGACGGTGTGGCTCGGCGACCGTCACCCAGTTCATGTTGTTCGCTGAGCTACCGGTATCCGGTTCGGTAGAAACCGAGACGCTGATGATGTACACATTGACGCTCTGCACGGTATCGAACGGAAACGGCGCATCCGTGAGCAGTACATTGGTCATCGGCTTCGTGTTGGGAGTTCCGGTGGTGTCGTCCTGATAGCAGGCGACGCCGATCGTCCCGACGGCCAGCAAGGTGAGAAACAGTCTCGACATCGTCAAAATCCTCCAAAGGGTGTTGCGCGGGAGCGCTGTTGCATGGAAATACCCATATGCTCCCCGCAACGTCACAGGAACGACCTAAAACGGTCGTGAGAGAATCTTCAAGCAGCGACGGCGAGCGAAACCGCATGGGGTTGTGACGCAATGAGTCAGCCGCTGGGTATAGTCAAAGTGGAAGCAAGCGACGCAGAGCTGGTGCGCCGGGTCCGGACCGGCGACATCGGAGCGTACGGCACGCTCGTCGCTCGCTACCGCGATCGCCTGGGACGGTATGCGGTCCACATGCTGGGTGATCGGGAAGACGCCGAGGAAGCGCTGCAGGACAGCTTCGTGCGCGCCTATCGCTCGCTGGAGCGGTGCGATGATCCCGCGCGGTTCGGGGCCTGGCTGTACGGAATCCTCGTCAATCGCTGCCGCACTACGGGCGCCCGCGCGGCACGCCGGCGCCGGATGTTCGTGCGCGACGCGGACGCCCTGAACGGCGCCACCCACGGCGACCAGGCCGATCGCGTCGCGTGGAGCGACGCCGTGAATCGCGCGCTGGCGAAACTCGGGCCGGAGTATCGCGAGGCGTTTCTGCTGAAGCACGTGGAGGACCTGGAGTACGAGGAAATGGTGCGGCTGACGGGCGCCGGCGTCTCGGCGCTCAAGATGCGCGTGAAGCGCGCGCGCGAGCAGCTGCAGAAGTTCCTGAAAGAGGCGGAGCATGTTTGATCGAGACAACGACGTCGTAGAGCGGGTAGTGCAGCAGCTGCGCCAGCCGGTGTCGATAGACCCGGCGCTGGACGCGCGCGTGATGCAGGAGATCGCCGACGACGCGGCTCCCGTGGCAGCGCCGCGGCCGTGGCTTGCGCGACGGCTCAGTCACTGGCCGTGGCTCGCCGCGGCCGCGGCGCTCGGTGCCGTCTTGATTGCGCGTCCCTGGGCCGGCGGCGGCGATGCGGGCGGGGCCAGTCCCTTTCAGTTCGTGCTCATCGCTCCCCAGGCGTCGTCCGTCTCGCTGGTGGGCGATTTCAATGACTGGGATCCGGCGCGCGCGCCGATGCAAACCGCGCAGGGCGTATGGGCGACGACCGTGCCCCTCGCGCCGGGCCGGTATCGCTACGCATTTCTTGTCAATGGCGTGGAATGGCGCGCCGACCCGGCCGCGCCAAGCGCCCGCGACGACGAGTTCGGCACGCCGAGCTCCGTGATTACGGTAGGAGGGACAGGCTCATGATGCTCACCGCGTTGCTGGTAGCGGTACAAGTCGCAGGTGCGGTCCAGGATCCACGGCTCGAGCGGCTCGATCCGGAAACGCGTGCGCTCGTGGTGGCGGTCGTGGATTCTGCCCGCACGGTGGGACTCCCCAGCGAGCCGTTGATCCAGCGCGCGCTGGAGGGCGCGACCAAAGGGGCGGCTGGACCGCGGATCGTCGCGGCCGTGCGCCGGCTCGCCACGGATCTCGGCACCGCGCGCACTGCACTCGGCCCGCGCACCTCGGCACCCGAGCTGGAGGCCGGTGTGGCGGCATTGCGCGCGGGGGCGTCGCCCGAGGTGCTCACCCGACTCCGCGACGCGCGCCGGCCGCCGCTGACGATGGCGCTGGCTGTTCTCGCCGATCTCGTAACGAGCGGCGTACCCGTCGATTCCGCTTCGACTGTCGTGCTCGCCCTCGCACCCAATGCGCGCGACGCCGACCTGGTGGAATTCCGGCGCGCCGTCGAGCGCGACATCTCGTTGGGCGCCCCACCCGGCGCCGCAGCGTCTGTTCGCGCGCTCAACACGGGAGTCCGACTGACTTCCGACGCTGGCGCCGGCGTTCCTCCAGGTCGACCGCCTAGCCGTCCGTAAGCAAGCCGTCTCGGTGAGGCTGCTCCCACTCATCGCGTTGATCTGCGCCGGCGCCACGGCGGCGCCTGGACAACTCACGCCTGGACTCGACGCCGGTATCGCCGCCGTGAAGTACGACGGCTTTCTGTTGTCCGGCGCCGCCTCGATCGCGCCCAGTGTGCGTTGGGATCACCCACGCGGGCGTGGCTTTGTCAGCGCGCGGGGCACGTACCTGCGCTTCGAGAGCGGCAACCGCAGCCTCGACGCTTCCCTGCGCGGCTCGTGGTTCACGCCGCTGTCGCGCAGTTGGCGCGGCGAGCTGGGTCTTGGAATCGGCGCCTCGGACTACGCGAGCATCGCCCACTTCAGCCATGGAATCGTCGATGCGCGCGTCCATCTCATGGATCGTGATCGCGGAGGATGGTTTGCGACCTCGGTTGGGCGATCCTCGTTCGGCGCAGGTCCACGTCCTGTCGCGGTATTGGCGATCGGCGGATGGCTCCTCCGCAGTGGTGCAAGCGTGTTCGCGTCGCTCGACCGCTCGTTTGTGGGCGATACGGCCTACAGCGATCTGCGCTCCTCGGCTCGGCTGCAGCGGGGAAAGCTCCTGCTCGAGGGGACGGTTGGCGCGCGGTTCCTCAGTAACGGCGCCGGTCAGGGCTTTTACGGTGAAGGAACCGCGACGCTTCCACTCGGCGCCACCACGGCTCTGATCATTGCGGCAGGCCGATATCCCACGGACGTGATTACCGGCAGCATCGCCGGGCGCTACGTGAGCGCGGGATTTCGGCTGGGTGCGACCGGCAGTCGCCGAGCTCTACCCAATCCGCATGCTCGGCCCGCGATTCCACACTCGAGCTCCGGCAACGGCTCGCCGCTGCTTCCTGTTGAGACGCGGCTGGAGGTGCTGCCTGGGAGAACTCCGGACGATCTGGTTCGGCTGACGCTCGTCGCCCCGGCTGCGCGCGTGGTCGAGATCAGCGGCGATTTCACGGACTGGAAGCCGGTTGCGCTCCGGCGCAGCTCGACGAATCCCGACGCATGGGAGGGGATGTTCCGCATTGCCCCCGGCATTCACCGCGTCAATGTGCGGCGCGACGGTGGCGCATGGCTCGCCCCTGCGGGCACGACGCGCAGCGCCGATGAGTTCGATGGAGAAGTCGGCGTTTTTTTGCTTCCCTAGATTCGCGCGCGGCGCCGTAGCGTCAGCATCGCCCAGATGCCCAGCGCCGGACCAATCGCCAGCACACTCATGCTCCAGCGCCACCCGACGCCTGCGGCGACGGTCGGAAGCAGGTAGATCGTCGCGCAGGTCAGCAGAAAGCCCAGGCTGGTTTGGAGGGTGAGCGCGGTCCCGACGTATTCAGGCGGCGCCAGCTCGCTGACTGCGGCGGAGAATTGCGCCGAATCCGCGACGACCGAGATCCCCCAGATGACCAGCAACGGGACCAAGGCCAGGAGTGAACTGCCGAACAGCAACCCGACAGCAAGCGAGCAGCTCCCCGACACCAGCATCGAAACGCTGGTTACCAAGCTCCGACCCCACCGGTCCCCGTAGCGCCCCCCAAGCCAGCACCCTAACGCGCCACTCCCGACGACCGCGAATGTCACCAGCGCGGCGAGTCCCGTTACATCCGACTGATCACCGCGGCGCGCGTGCTCGCTGGCCGCGACGAACACCGCCATCCAGGTCCACATCGCATACAGCTCCCACATGTGACCGAGATAACCGAGGTTGGCAAGCACGACGCCTCGGTCCTTCAGAAGGCGCGGCGCAGCCGCGAATGAGAATGGCGGCGACGGCGCCGCGAAAGGACCGTCGTTCGGAATCAGAAGGATCAGCAGGCCACCAATGACTGCGCTCAGCGCCGCAACGATCAGCACGATGCGCCACGCCTCGGGCGAGACGGCCCAACGAACCAGGTGCGGGCTCGCGGAGCCCAGCGTCAGCGCGCCCACGAGAATTCCGATCGCGAGTCCTCTTCCTTCTTTAAACCACCCCGCGGCGATCTTCATGCCCGGTGGATAAACGCCCGCGAGTGCCGCGCCCGTGATGATGCGGCAAGCGATCGCGACCCCGACGCCCGGCGCGGCTGCAACTCCCAGCGTCGCGAGCGCAGCCAGGAGTGTCGAGCCGAGGATGAGGCGGCGTGCAGACAGCCGGTCGGCCAGGATGAGTGTCGCGCTGACGAGCGCGCCCACGACAAAACCGAGCTGCACGGAAATGGTGAGCCAGGCGGTCGTGATCGGAGAAAGCGCCCAAATGCGACTCAGCGCTGGTGAGACGGCCGAGGCGCTGAACCAAGGAGCCATCGCGAGCAGCTCGGCGCCGGCGAGCACCAGCAGCACCCGACGCTGCGCCGGTGTCACAAACCGGTCGGATGATCCAGAAACACCCAGGGGATATTGAATTTCTTGGATACGTGCTCGGCGAGCGATTTCACACCGACGGTTTCGGTAGCGTAGTGGCCGGCAAAAAAGACGTTCAGGCCCAGCTCTTCGGCATCAAAAAACGTCCAGTGCTGACCCTCGCCCGTGACATAGGAATCGAGACCCGCGCTCGCCGCTTGCGAGATCAGGGAGCCACCGGCACCGGTGACGATGCCGATTTTCTTGATCTGCGCGGAACCAAATGGGAGCAGCCTGGGAGCGGTGCCCAACGCTTTCGTGATAGACCAGCTCAGCTCATCGCGTGTGCCGTTGTACTCCCCCCAGACGCCGATCGGCGCTCCGTGATACGAACCGAATTCGCCGCGCACCGTGATCCCGAGCAGACCAGCCAGAACCGCGTTGTTACCAACTTGAGGATGCCGATCCAGGGGAAGATGGGCTGAGTAGAGCGCGATGTTTCCCTTGATCAATGCTGCAACGCGCCGGTACGATGGACCGGCAAGTGGACGCAGGCCACCCCAAAACAAACCGTGATGCACCAAGAGGCAGTCGGCGCGTTGCTCGACGGCCATCCGGACTGTCGCCTCGCACAAGTCCACAGCTGCTGCGAGCTTGCCAACCTCACCGGAGTTCGCGACCTGCAGTCCATTCAGCGCTTCGGGGGCGTCCGCCACTTCCTCGGCGACGCGGAGATAGTCGTCGAGGTAGGAGACGAGAGTGTCTAGGCGCACTTACGACACCGTAAATACAGTATCATGGCAGTAGAACGACTTTCCACACGGCTGGATTTCACAACGCATTCACCGTCAATGACTTATAGAATCCACATCGTACTGGCCCTACCGTGTGGATATCTACGCTCGGGCCAGGGATGCCTGAGCTACACGGGTGCCCACTTGAGGCGGCTGGCCGGCGTCCTCACCCATGCGCAGCACGCCGTTGATCTCGCCGCCTTCTTGAATCAGCAAGCGCTTGGTGTGTACGTCACCATGAACGACGCTCGTCGTCTGCAGCTCGACTCGTTCCTCGGCGTAGATGGCGCCGCGCACTTCGCCGCCGATGATGGCTTCGCGGCTTACCACATCTCCCTCAACTTCCCCACCGCGTGCGACCAGGACCTGCTTTGCCGCGCGCACAGTGCCGCTCACGGATCCTTCGATTTTCACGACGCCATCGGCGGAGATGTCGCCGACGACACGCATGCCGGCGCCGATGATCGACAGCCCGGGAACGCCTTCACGTCCTCCGCCGCCCGCGCCCTTGTCGGTGAACACAGCCATCAGCGTCCCTCCTTCACTAGATCCAGCGGGTCGATCGACTTCTTGTCGCGTCGAATCTCAAAGTGCAGGTGCGGCGCTGTGGACCGCCCCGAGTTGCCGGACAAGCCGATGACCTGTCCTGCCTGAACTTCGTCGCCCTCGGCAGCGACCAGCCGTGACATGTGACCATACATCGTCTCATACCCCGACGGATGCCGCAAGAGGACGAACAGGC
>DASTDR010000138.1:0-5972 GCA_035710265.1 Gemmatimonadales bacterium
GTCTGACCGTTCCATTCCTCGACCATGACGCTCGTGACACACGCACTGCCGAGGCGAGGGTGGATGAGTTCCTGACGGAGCTGCGCGCTCACGTTGCCCAGCGGTCGAGCGAGGAGGAGGTCCAGTACTTTCACGTCCAGCTAGAGCGCTCATTCCGCCTCGCCGCTGGAAACGACAGCATCGGCACCCGCATGGCAACCATCGCCCGGCGGATCCTGCTCTATCAGGTGATCCTGCCGTACAACAGTCTCCTCGGGCAGAAAAAGAAAAGCGACGAGCTGGTGGAGCTCGGCATCGCCGCCCACGGTCGGTTCAGCCGAGAGGCGGTCAAGTCCGGCCTTCTGACCGGTGCTGCGTTGGAGCCGGTGCTGTACGTCTTCCAGCGCTTGACGGGGATCATGGAGCAGGAGCGCGCCCGGGCCGCGAAGCAGTGGGACGATCCGCGGCTGGTCTGGCTACCGCTCCAGTATGCACTCCAGGCCGAGCAGTACGACTCCCAGGAAGAGATCGACGCCCTGATCGACTCCATCACCGGAGTGAGGTTCACCGACCACAACCAGGTGAGGTACCTCGCCAATCTGCAGTTTCACTGGGAGCTCCTGCGGACGATAAAAGAAACCGAGGACTATCACGTCCTGTGGATCCATGATTTCCCCGCCATCACTTCCCAAGGCCTGCTCGATGCGGCTGCACTGGACCAGGTTGTCGACGGGTACCTGACTACGCTCGCCGCGCGACTGGAGGCATACGACAGCGTCGGCCGGATCCCGATGTACTTCATCTTCCTCGACGAGCACTACTACCAGGCGAGGAAGTCTCGGATCTGGATGAACATCCTGGAGGACCCGCTGCATGCGTCGGCTGAGGTGACCGCTGCCACGACGGAGCAGACAACCCGCCTGAGTGCGGCCCTGGAGCGGATTCGCGCAGCCGTGCGCAATTCCAAAGTGCTGCTGGCGGAGGCGCGCCAATACGGGGACGCCTGGCTTCGAAACCGCGTCAAGGTTCACGTCAACATCACGAACCGGGCGGATCCGTCGTTCTGGAGCGGTGGTTTGGTGTCGACGGTGTTTGGATACCCCGACAACGTGATGCGTGACCATCGCAAGATCGTATTCCACGACGTGACCGAGGCAGATCCATTCCGGGGCGAGGCACTGTACACGGGGATGGGCGTCGGACAGCAGTATTTGGGGCCGACGTGGGACGACCGCGCGATCCGAGTGAAGGGTCCTGCGCTGCTTGAGCTCAAGCGGGCCGCGCGGGATCTGCTGCTGAGTCAGGGCATCGCGGAGAGCGACCTCGCGCCTCCCTTCCGCTTCCGGATCCAGCCCGGTTTCCTCGGGGAAGGCTCGCCGCCGCAGGTCGCGGACGGTGCGCACGTCTTCTCCACGCGAGCACTTCAGCTCAGCAATGGGACTGGATACCTCCCCAAACCGTTGAACGTCGGCAAGGCGCTGTTGTACTCGCTCATGGGGAACGGAGCGGTGATCAAGGTTCCCGATTCGTTGTGGAACTCGTTCATGTACGCGGGGCTGTTGGTGGGCGCCTGTCTCCGGGGCACACAAGTCCTCATCGTCGCGCCCGCGGCGCTCAACATGCCGAGCTACGGCGCGCCCCAGCTGACCCGCAGCTGGGAGTTGGCCAGCCGCCTGCTGATGGTGCGCGATACACTCGGTGGTCCCATCGGCAAAACAGGCGGGATGTTGCAAGTAGGCCTGTACACTCTTCCTCCGGACCAGCGCGGATTAGCGAGCCGGGCGCAGACGTGGATCGAGCAAGTTGGACAGACCGTCTTTCTCAAGGGATTGATGCCGTTTTTCGATACCGCTCAGCCCGCGGTTGCCGATGCGGCGACCCACGCCGGAGTGCCGGGTGCCGGGCCCCCCAAGCTCCACCAGAAAGTCCAGTTCATCGCCACAGGCGCGTTCTGGTCCAGGGTTTCCGCGGCTCCTGAGTGGCGCCAGTTCATGGACACCTACCTCCGTTATCGCGAAGCGACCTACAACTCGGAGAAGTCGGCCCGGGGCACCGACGCACTCGAGAACGAGCTCGTGCAGCTCGCCGAGCAGATCTACCAGCGCGTGCGTGGGGTCCCGGGAGCGGCCAGCTACGCGATCGTTGGCTCTCAGAACCAGGACTACCGGGGCATGTTCATGGACGGTGAGGTCGCCATCGTGTTCTCGGGAGCGGAATCGCTGGTGCCCTTGGTCGACGTCGCCTTTCTGGCAGGCACCGTCACCTGGCTGCAGGATCGCGCTACGCTCGATCGTCTGCTTCCGCCGCCGAGCGAGTACATGCGGCGGTTGGTGCGTGTCGGAAAAGACGGCTTGTGAGCCGCTGGGGCGTCGCGCTGGCCCTGGGTCAGGTGTTGCTGACTGCCGATCTGGCCGCGCAGCTGGGCGAAGCGCAGTTCGGTGTAATCGGCAGCTACGGCACTAGCAGCGCTTGGCACGGCGGCGCCGGACTGATCGCGGGCGTGGGGGCAGGCCGCCTGATCTATGTCGGGGCACGTTGGGTCTACTACTTCGGAAGCTCCGCCGTTCAGACGGACCCGGGGGGTACGTTCGAAGTGCGGGACCGCGCCCAGATCTTCGCCGCCGATGTGGGGCTGCAGTATCCGCTCGGCGCCACGGAGCTGGTCGCAGGTGTGACGATCGGTGCGGTGCGATTCGCCCAGCGGGCCGAACCCGTGTCGGCAACTGGGACGCCACAATCCTCTTCCGGAGTGGAATTCCTGCTGGCACCCAACTGCTCCGTTCAGCTGCGGGTGTCGCGATTCCTGCTCATCCCGGAGTTCGTGTATTCCTTCGCAGGATCGCCCGACCTGCGGTGGCCGGTGCAGCACCAAGGCCCGCTCCTGTCACTCCGCGTCGTGATGCCGTTCGAGGTTCAACGAATCCGGCGCTGACGTGCGCGGCTTTGTGGATGGCGCTCGCGGGCGAGGCCGTCGGCCAAGACAGTGGCGCCGTGCACGCTACGGAGCGCTTGCGCGACCGGCTGTTCGGTGACACGAGCAGCGCCTTCAAGCGACTAGGATACCGCGCCATAACCGGGCTATTGCAGCCGGTCCCGCCGCCAACGGACCACCATTGGCGGAGGAGCCCGGCCGTCGACGTTGTGGTTGGTGGGCAGCAGGCCTTGGGTCTGGGCCTCGGGTTCGCCTACGGTCCCCCGGCGCGACCGGGTCCGGCGCCGCTTCGGGCCGAGCTGAAGTTGATGGGCCGCTACGGCATCACGGGATCGGCCGACCTCAGACTCCAGTTGCTGGCGCCCGCCCTGGTGACCAGCTGGCGTTTCTTCATGCTCGCGGGCACGGAGCGGATGGTACGGACGCCCTACTTCGGTCCCGACAACAAGGAGACCGTCGAAGACTCGCTCAAAGAACGCTACAGCATCCTCTATTATCGCTATTCACTGATGCGTTCGACGGCGTTCCTTTCCGCGCAGCGGCACGTCACCGGTCCGCTCTGGTTCCATGTGGCGGTCCAGGCGCGGAGCTACCGGACCTCCGCCATCGCCGAGCAACCGACGTTGTTCGCTGCGGACCTGGCGGCGGGACGGGTCAACGACACGACGCGCTACACCGGAGTCGAGGGTCGCTTCGGATTCGTGAGCGACACCCGCGACGATTGGGTGGCCCCGAAGCACGGCGCGTACCTCGAAGCGGTGGTTGCGCTGGGCCGGTTACGCGACGAGTCGAACGGGAGCGCCCGCGTCTACCATCGGTACCTCGTGGGGTTGAGGGAGTTCGTGCCGTTGGACGACCACGGGCGCACGGTGCTCGCGCTGCGCCAGCGGGTCGTGTTTCCCTCGGGCGACTTGCCCTACTTCCTCGCGTACGAACAACTCACGACGGGACTCCCGGACGACGGCGTGGTGGGTCCGCGCTCGATCCGCTTACACGGCGGCGGCAATCAGATCGCGTCGGCCCAGGCATTCCTGTCGGTGGACGTGCGCCGCGAGGCCGTTGTTCTGCGTGCCGATCCGATGAATCCGGTGCGGCTGTGGTGGCTGTTGCTGGCCGACGCCGGCGTGATGGGAGAGCCGGACCAGCCATTCTCCGAGCGACGGCACGAATGGACGATCGGGTTCGGTGGTCGGGCGCAGTTCGCCAGGCGGACCCTCGTCGGACTGGACCTCGGTTGGACCGACACGGGTGCCGGGGTGAGTGTGGTGACGTATTTCGCATACTGAACGGGTAACGCGGGCCCGGCGGCGAAAGTACCGCGAATTGCGTGGCGACGCGAGGGATGATGCCCGTGTTGATCAGTCCGCTGGATTCCGAATCACCCCCATAAACAGAATCGTCCCCGACAGGTTCTCCCGCAGCGCGAAGATGAACGGACGGTCGATCAGGATGGGTGGCGGTTGGCACGCACAGGTCACTCCCATGCCCACCGCCGTCGCAGCCGCCGCTTCCGTGCCTTCCTCATTCACGTTCACGTAGGTCTTGTGCTTGACGGACGAGATGAATAGCACGGGCGGGCGCACGTGCATTCGGCTGAAATCCGCCTGCACATCATCGAACGCCACGGCCATACCAAGGGCCTCGAGGGTCGGCACGAGGTTCAGATCGTTCTCCAGCTCGAACTTCGGCAGGAACACCTCACGCTCCGACGAATCGAGCGCCGCCGTCCAGCCGTTCCATTGATCCAGTGTGAGTCCCGCGGCGAGCGCGTCGATCATGGCGGGATCGCGCGGCATGGCGATCGTCATCGAGAATGCCTGACCGGCGTACGGCAGATCGACGACCTGCACGTTTGCATCCTCATGGACCCGCACATCCGCTGACTTTCCGTGCGTCATCGTCGGAACATTCACCGTTGAGCCATCCGATAAGTGGAACGGCCGCGCGGCGGTTCGCCCCGGATCGAACTGCTGCGTCCAGCTCCCTTTGAAGTACATCGCGTTGATGAGGTACATCACCATCCCGGCAGGAATCGGGTCCGGGACGATGTCGCGAATCAACCCGTTCGTCGCCCGGCTGACCCATGTGTTGATCGTGGGCGCCGCCGTGGGGGAGGTGAAGTCGAGCGCTTCAACCCGCGCGTCGTAACTCGTCCGCGTCGCGTCGAGGAAGTCCTGATGAAACGTGAATTGCTCGTCATACCAGACCGAGTTGGCAATGGTGAACCGCACCCCGGGATCCAGCCCGCGCAGCATCGCGATCAGCCCCTGGTACGCTGCGTTCACCTCGGCGACGCTCATCCCGTCGAGCTCGAGCGTGCCTCGCATCGCCTCTTCCGTCGTTCCGGCTGCGCCATTGTACGTCATCGCCAATGCCATGGCGACCGACAGCGGCGAAATGAACAGATTGCGAAGGGAATCGCCCGTCTCGGCGGTCAGCTGTCCGACAAGCTTGACCGCCAGGCGATTGTCGGCAGCGACAATCCGCTGCTCGCTTGCCGTCAACGGGCGCGGCAGTGCCGTAATGCGGGCGGGAGCGGGGCTGGTGGGATCACCACAAGCCAAGAACGACAACAGGCCAATAGCGGACAAACGAAGTTTCATGACGGCCTCCCTTTCCCGATGATACCCGCCGAGATCGCGCCTTGGTCACCACCGTAGCACCAGGAGTCATATTGCTTTGGTGAAGCTGCGGTAAGCCGTACATCACACGATCTTCCCACCATGGCTCGCCTGATCAAGCGCGTCGCGGTCGGCCTGCTGGCCCTGCTCGGACTAGCGGCGGTCGGCGTCTACCTCATCAGTCTCCGCGCGTCGCCGCTGATCAACGAGTTGCTGCGCGACTGGGCCACCGGCGAAGTCGCCCGCCAATCCGATAGTGTGTACGCGCTCCGCGTCGGCACCCTGCATTTCAACTGGCCGCGCCGGCGCGTCACGCTCGACTCCGCACTGGTCGTGACCGATTCGGCTCGCAATGCGCAGCGCGCCTGGCCGAAAACCACGGTGCAGGGGGTTTTGCGCAACTGCGTCATCTCGGGTATCCACCTGCCGCGCCTGGTTTT
>DASTDR010000139.1:0-6798 GCA_035710265.1 Gemmatimonadales bacterium
CTCGAAGGCCAGGGAGAAGCGCCCGCGCCCGTCCAGCAACAGCCGCTTCCAATCGAAACTCAACCGACGGCGCCCCCGCCGCCGCCACCGCCACAGCCAAATCGCCGGCCGTAAGCCAGCCCCCGCCTACGTCCTCTTAGAGGACGGTGCCTGGTTCCCCGGAACCGCACCACTCTCGTTTGAGCCGGCGTACGCAGAAGTCGTCTTCACCACGAATCTGAGCGGGTACCAGGAGGTCTTTACCGACCCGTCCTACCTCGGCCAGATCGTGGTGATGACCGCGCCGATGATCGGCAACTACGGCATCAATCCCGAGGACGTGGAATCCGATCGACCGCGCGTCGCCGGAGTCGTGGTGCGCGAGCTGTCCGGCACGCCGTCGAATTGGCGCGCGACCGGGCCGCTGCTCGAGTGGCTGGCGAGCGCCAAGGTCCCACTCGTGGGCGACGTCGACACCCGCCAGCTGACGCGCCACATCCGCTCGCGCGGCGCGATGCGCGGAGTCGTCGCACTCGGCGAGAAGCCGACCGATGCGATCAAGTCAGCGCTCGCCGCGGCACCATCGATGGACGGGCTCGATCTCGCGAGCGTCGCCACGATTCCCAGCGCCTACACCGAAGGTCCCGCCGACGCGAAGCATCACGTCGTGGCGTTCGACTTCGGAATGAAGCGCAACATCCTGCGGCTGTTCCTGCAGCACGGCTGTCGGGTCACGGTGGTCCCTGCCGCAACGACAGCCGCCCAGGTCCGGGCGATGAAACCCAGCGGCGTCTTTCTGTCCAATGGTCCGGGCGATCCAGCCGCGGTGGGATACGCGATCGATACCATCCGCAACTTGGCCGACGGGTCGCTGCCGATCTTTGGGATCTGCCTGGGACACCAGCTGCTAGGCCTGGCGATGGGCGGCGAAACGATCAAGCTCCCCTACGGCCACCGGGGCGGGAACCATCCAGTGCGCGATCTTGCAACGGGACAAGTACTTATCACATCGCAAAACCACGGATTTGCAGTGCGGGGCGAGACCGGCGGCGTTCCGGGCGCCAAGGCGCTCGAGGTGACCCACCTCAACCTCAATGACCAGACCGTCGAAGGAATCAAGCACCGGGAATACCCGATTTTCGCAGTCCAATACCATCCCGAGGCCTCTCCAGGACCTCACGACGCCCAGGGACACTTTCAACAATTCCTACAAGCTCTTGACGCCAAATAAGTAAGCCCCTATCATAGCCCCCGACTTTTGCAACCCGGCGACACGCCAGCAGTTACGGGGGGCCACAATGACGAAGGCCGATCTGGTCGAAAAGGTCACCGCGCAAATCGCTCGCACTGCTGGTCCCCTGATTTCAAAAAAGGACTGTGCGCGCGTTGTCGATTCGTTCCTCGACGCTGTGAAAGCGGCGCTATCTGAGCAGCATAACATTGAGATACGCGGGTTTGGCACGTTTAAGATCCGCCAGCGTAAGACGCGGATGGCGCGTAACCCGAGAACTGGTGACCCCGTCGAAGTCGCCGCGCGACCCGTTCCTGTCTTCAAGCCCAGCAAGGAGTTGCGCGCGATGGTGGCCGACGCCATATCGAAAGTCCCGTCTTAAGTCGTCCTAAATCGCTGCAACTGGGTAACTTGAACTTGGGCCTCGGCACTCCGTCGAGGCCCAACTTCTTGTCGGGAGTGATGATGCGTCGCGTTCTCACGTTTTTCGCGCTCGTGCTACTCGTCCCTGTCGCCGTACGCGCGCAAACCGTTCGGTACGAAGTCGCGCTCACTGCAGCATCGCGCCAATTCCACGTCGCGGCCGAATTCCCCGCCGCGGGCAAGGACACGTTGTTCGTTTCCCTCCCGGCGTGGAGTCCCGGGAGTTACGAAATCCAGAACTACGCGCGCTACGTGTTCGGGTTCAGTGCAAAGAACGCGGCGGGACAAGCACTGCGCTGGGACCGCGGGGACAAGGACACCTGGCGCATCGTCACGGGCGGGAGCGATCGCGTGACCGCCGAATTCAACTTCGCCGCCGACACCGTCGATCTCTCGATCGCGCGCAGCGTTGAAAATTTCGCGCAGTTCCTCGGCACCAACCTGTTCCTGTTCGAAGAAGGACAACTGGGCCGTCCCGCCGAGGTGCGCTTCCGCGTGCCGGCGGGATGGCAGATCACGACGGCGCTGAAGGGGCCGGTCAACGGCGCCTATCGCGCGGCCGACTATCACGAGCTGGCGGATGCGATGACGTTCCTGGGACGGTTCAGTCTCGACTCGCTCCAGGCGGACGGGAAGTGGATCCGCATCGCGGTTTGGCCCGCCGCGGACTACAGGCCGGCCGTCGCCCGCAACATTCGCAACGGCATCGCCAAGATGGCGCCGGTGCAGAATCGCATCATGGGTGAGGCGCCATACGAGGTATACACGGTGTTTTACAACGTCATTCACGAGCCGATCAACTTCGGCGGCGGGCTCGAACACAGCTATTCGCAATACGACATCCTGCCGGCGCTCGCGTTTGCCGATCCCTCGGGAACGCTGGGCGACTTCATGTATCCGCTGCTGTCGCACGAGTTCTTCCACCTATGGAACGTGAAGCGTCTGCGGCCCGCCGAGTTGTGGCCGTACGACTATCGTGAAGAGCAGTACACGCCGCTGCTGTGGTGGTCGGAAGGCGTCACCGACTACTACGCCGACCTGACGAACCTGCGGGCGGGACTGTGGTCGGTGGATCAGTTCCTCGAGAACACGCGATCCAACATCGATCAAATCGAGCAGATCCCTGAGCCGTGGAGTGCCGAGGACGGCAGCGAGGCGACCTGGATTCACGAAGTCCACATCAACAGCTCGCAGCTGTACTATCCCAAAGGATCGCTGCTCGGATTCCTGCTCGATATCTCGATTCGCGATGCCACCGACAACACCCACACTCTGGACGAGGTGATCCGCGGCCTGTACACGCGCTACTACCGCCAGCAGAAGGGATTCACCACGGCCGATCTGCTGCGCGAGCTGCGCGCGGCTGGGATGCCGGACGTGGACGCGTTTTACAGCCGCTACATCGATGGCCGCGATTCGCTGCCCTACGAAGCGGTCTTCGCCAAGGCGGGGATTGTCTTCACGCGTCAGGTCGTCACCGTCCCGTTCGTCGGGGTGTCGAGCGGCGCCACGCCGAGCGGTGAGCTGCTGGTTCAGCAGATCACGCCCGGAAGCGCCGCGGACCGAGCCGGCGTGGAGCCCGGCGACGTGCTGGTCAGCGTCGGCGACGTGAAGGTGACGCCCGATCAGGAGTGGGCAGCGACGTTCCGGACGCGCTATCGCGGCAAGGCAGGCCAGCCGCTCACCATCACGGTGAAACGCGGTGGCCGCGAGCTGACGCTCAATACCACCGTCGGCGAGCGAACCAACTCCCGCGTGACCTTGTCCCGGGCCTCCAACCCGAATCCGAAGCAGTCGAAGATCTGGCAAGGGATCGCGACGGGACTATAATCGATCATGGGCAAGGTGTCCGTCCGATTCTTCGCGCGCTACGCCGAGCTGGCGGGATGTGAGTGGTCGGCCGTGAACGTGTCCACCCCGGCGACGGTCGCGGATGTCATCGCAAAGGTGCGGGACGTTTTTCCGGGCACCCAGGCGATTCCGGCTCGCCCGCTCGCGGCGTTGAACCGGCGCCAGGTGAAGCTGGACGCCGCGGTGCAGGAAGGGGATGAAGTGGCGCTGTTGCCGCCACTCTCGGGTGGATGATGCGCCTCACGCGCGATCCACTCGACATCAGCATGCTCCTGGCCGAGGTCCAGGGCCCGGAGCGGGGGGGCACTTGCACGTTCCTTGGCACCGTGCGCAATGACGACGGGGTCATCGCGATCGATTATTCCGCGTACGAAACGATGGCGCTCGAGGAGATCGAGCGGATTCTGGGGGAGGCGCGCGAGCGTTGGCCCGAAGCCCGCGTCACGCTCCAGCATCGCCTGGGCGTGATTCCGGCGGGGGAGGCATCGATCGCGATTGCCGCGGCGGCGCCCCACCGCGACGCGGCATTCAGCACCTGCCGCTTTGTGATCGAAGAAGTCAAGAAGCGCTTGCCGATTTGGAAGAAAGAGATGTACGCCGATGGAACCGCACACTGGACCGATGCGTCGAGACAGGCTAAACCGACCGCTCGGTAGCCTCCGGGTCTCGGTCACCGACCGCTGCAACCTGCGGTGCCGCTATTGCATGCCGGAGCAGGAGTACGTCTGGCTCCCCAAGCAGTCGATTCTGACGTTCGAGGAAATCACCCGCCTGGTCGGCGTGTTCGCCTCGTTGGGCGTGGAAAAGGTGCGCCTGACGGGGGGTGAGCCGCTGCTGCGCCACGACTTGCCGTCGCTCACCAGCATGATTGCGCGCATTCCAGGCCTCCGGGACCTGGCCCTGACGACCAACGGCCTGCTCCTCGCCCGGCAAGCGCGCGCCCTGCGCGAGGCCGGGTTGGGCCGGATCACGGTCAGCCTCGATACCTTGCGGCCCGACCGGATGCGGGAGCTGGCCCGCACCGACCGGCATGCGGATGTCGTGGCCGGCATTGATGCTGCGCGTGCCGCGGGATTCCAGCGCCTCAAGCTCAATACGGTCGTGATTCGCGGCGTAAATGACGATGAGCTCGTCGATCTCATCGAGTTCGGCCGTTTGCGGGACGCTGAGGTCCGGTTCATCGAGTACATGGATGTCGGCGGCGCGACGGAGTGGTCAGCCGAGCAGGTGGTATCGCAGCGCGAAATGCTCGACCTGCTCGCGCGTCACTACGGCTCGATCTCGCCGCTCGAATCCGGCCATGCACCCGCGGAGCGGTTCCGGCTGCCCGACGGAACGACCTTCGGCATAATCGCCTCGACCACCGCTCCTTTTTGTCGATCGTGTGATCGCAGTCGACTGACGGCGGACGGCAGCTGGCTGCTGTGTCTCTACGCCGAGCGCGGCATCGATCTGCGCGCGCCGCTGCGCGCCGGCGTCACCGATGCCGAGTTGGCCGAGCTGATCAGCGCCACCTGGCAAGGACGGAGCGATCGCGGTGCAGAGCAAAGGCTCGGCATGGTGGAGCGGAGTCCGCTGTATCGCGTAGCAGGCCTGCGCGCCGATCCGCATCGGGAAATGCACACGCGAGGCGGGTAATTCGCGGTTTGCCTGCCGGACCCGGGCCGTTAACTTCCCCGCACCATGCTCACCAAAATCACCGTTGTCGGCGCCGGTAACGTCGGCGCCACCACTGCGCAGCGCCTCGCCGAAAAAGAACTCGCCCGCACCGTCGTCCTCGTCGACGTGATCGAAGGTGTCCCGCAAGGGAAGGCGCTCGACCAGTACGAGTCCGCGCCGATCGAAGGCTTCGATACGAAAGTCATCGGTGCGAACGACTACGGGCCCGCGGCCGGATCAGAGCTCGTCGTGGTCACCGCCGGAATCGCCCGCAAACCTGGTATGAGCCGCGACGATCTCGTCCGCACCAACGCCGACATCGTCAAACAGGTCTCTCAGCAGATCAGGCAGCATTGCCCGCAGGCGATCGTAGTGGTGGTCTCGAATCCGCTCGACGTCATGTGCTGGGTCGCGAAGCAGGTGACCGGCTTTCCACGCGAGCGGGTGATCGGCATGGCGGGGGTGCTCGACACCGCGCGCTATCGCACGTTCCTGTCCGAGGCGCTCGCCGTGTCCGTGCAGGACATCCAGGCGATGGTGCTGGGGGGACACGGCGATACGATGGTGCCGCTCGTCTCCTACACGACGGTGTCCGGCATTCCCATCACCCAGCTCCTCGACAAGGCCAGGCTCGACAAGATCGTGGACCGAACCCGGAACGGCGGCGCCGAGATCGTTGCTTACCTGAAGACGGGCTCCGCCTATTACGCGCCGTCCGCGGCCACGGTCCAGATGGTGGAGTCGATCGTGCGCGATCAGAAGCGCGTCCTGCCGTGTGCGGCCTGGCTTGAAGGCGAATTCGGGCTGTCCGGGATGTACTGCGGCGTACCCTGCAAGCTCGGCAGGAACGGGCTCGAGCAGATCATCGAAGTGGAGCTGACGGCGGATGAGAAAGCGGCGCTCAAGAAATCGGCGGATGCGGTGAAGCAGACCATGGAGGCGGTCACGCTATGACGACGTCGGTTCGCGATCTGCAGGAACGAGGGCTGGGCGCGACACTCCGCCGGGATGCTTGGTGGATTCAGCCGGTCCTCACGGCGATCGTCCTCGGCGGCTTCGGCCTCTACGCGACGTGGGCGGCCTGGGTCGGCAACCACTTCGAGTGGGGCCCGTACCTGTCGCCGTTTTATTCCCCGCTGATTCAGACCACCTGGTGGCCGCTCTCCCCCGCATTCCTGATCTTGATCTTCCCGCTGGGCTTTCGCGCCACCTGCTACTACTACCGCAAAGCGTACTACCGCGCGTTTTTCCTCGACCCCGTCGCCTGCGCCGTGGGCGAGCCGCGCCACGGCTATCAGGGCGAGACCAAATTCCCGTTCATTCTCCAGAACGTGCACCGCTTTTTCATGTATGCGGCGGTGATCTTCATCTTCATCCTGGGCTATGACGTGTGGCTTGCCGTGCGCTGGCCGGTGAACGGCGTGCTCGCCGGTGGCGCGATGGCGGAAGGTCCGCGCGAATTCGGGGTCGGCGTGGGCACCCTGGTCATGGCCCTCAACGTGATCCTGCTGGCGAGCTACACGTTCGGTTGCCACTCGCTGCGCCATTTGATCGGCGGCCGGATCGACTGCTACTCGTGCGCGCGCGGCGGCAAGGCGCGCTTCAAGCTGTGGCAGGGCATCACGGCACTGAACAAGAACCACCAGCTCTACGCC
>DASTDR010000140.1:0-13141 GCA_035710265.1 Gemmatimonadales bacterium
GCGAGCGGGAAACTGGGTGTCATGCTCGTCGGCCTCGGCGCGGTCTCCACGACCTTCATTGCCGGAGTCGAGAACGTGCGGCAAGGACGCGCGCAGCCGATCGGCTCGCTCAGCCAGATGGCGACGATTCGCCTCGGCAAGCGCACCGAGAAGCGCGTGCCGAAGATCAAGGAGTTCGTGCCGCTCGCCGATCTCAACGATCTCGTGTTCGCCGCGTGGGATCCGATTCCCGACGACGCGTACACGGCCGCGGTGAAAGCCGGTGTGCTCGATCGTCACGAGCATCTCGATCCCATCAAGGGATTCCTCCAGGGCATCAAGCCGCTGCCCGCCGTGTTCGATCAGTATTACGTGAAGCGGCTCCAGGGCAGCAACGTCAAGCGCGGCGCGAACAAGCGCGAGCTGGCGGAGCAGCTGCGGGAGGACATCCGGACCTTCAAGAAGAAGGAAGGACTCGACCGGATCGTGATCGTCTGGTGCGCCTCGACCGAGGTGTTCCTGACTCCGGGCGCCGCGCATCAGTCGCTGCAGGCGTTCGAGAAAGCGATGGACCAGAACGACCAGTCGATCGCGCCGTCGATGATCTACGCCTACGCCGCCCTCATGGAGAACGTGCCGTTCGCCAACGGCGCGCCCAATCTGACGGTGGATCTGCCGGTGATGGAGCGGCTGGCCGAAGAGCGGCACGTGCCGATCGGCGGGAAGGACTTCAAGACGGGCCAGACGATGATGAAGAGCGTGCTGGCGCCGGCGTTCAAAGCGCGGATGCTCGGCCTGTCCGGTTGGTACTCCACCAACATCCTGGGCAATCGCGACGGCGAAGTGCTGGACGATCCCGAGTCGTTCAAAACGAAGGAAGAGTCCAAGCTGGGACTCCTGGAGCACATCCTGCAGCCGGAGCTCTATCCCGAGCTGTACGGCAAGGTCTACCACAAGGTCCGGATCAACTACTACCCGCCCCGTGGAGACAATAAGGAAGGGTGGGACAACATCGACATCTTCGGATGGCTCGGCTATCCGATGCAGATCAAGGTCGATTTTCTGTGCCGGGACTCGATCCTCGCCGCGCCGATCGTTTTGGACCTCGCATTGTTCTTCGACCTCGCGGCGCGGGCCGGCCTGTCCGGCATCCAGGAGTGGCTCTCCTTCTACTTTAAGAGCCCGCAGTTCGCGCCCGGGCTGTATGCCGAGCACGACCTCTTCATTCAGCAGACCAAGCTGAAAAACACGCTGCGCTGGCTGATGGGGGAGGAGCAGATCACCCATTTGGGGATCGAGTACTACGAGTACGCGGAGAAATAACCGGCTCTGCAACTGACCTAACGGGCCGTCGCGCATGCCTTTGCGACGGCCCGTCAGTCTATTAGCTTGTCCCGGCCATGATCGTGGTCGCTCCAGTCGAGTCCCACAAGTTCTGCGTGATCCCAGGAGATTCGTTCGCATGTTCAGTTTGATGCCGCTGCTCGCGTTCGTCCAAGACGCCGCCGCCCACGCGTCCCCCCCTGCCCAGCACGCCGCCGGGGGCGAAGCCTCGCTGGTGCTGCCCGATCTCAATCAGGCGCTGTTCCTCGGAGGCATCGGGGGGCGCGCGTTGCTGCTCTGGGGACTGGTCATCTGCGTGCTGGGGCTGTTGTTCGGGCTCGCGGCCTACACGCAGCTCAGGAACCTCCCCGTGCACCGCGCGATGCGCGAGATCTCCGAGCTGATCTACGAAACGTGCAAGACCTACCTGCTCACGCAGGGCCGCTTCCTGCTGATTCTCTGGCTGTTCATCGGCGCGATCGTCGCGATCTACTTCGGTACGCTGGCCCAGACCGTCGATGCGACCGGCGCGACGGTGCGCGGCTTCCCGCTGAGCAAGGTCCTCATCATCCTGGCGTTCAGCCTGATCGGGATCGCCGGCAGCTACGGGGTGGCCTGGTTCGGCATCCGGGTGAACACGTTCGCGAATTCCCGCACCGCATTCGGCAGTCTCACCGGCAAGCCGTATCCCAACCACGCGATTCCGCTCAAGGCCGGGATGAGCATCGGGATGTTGCTGATCAGCGTCGAGCTGCTGCTCATGCTGATGATCCTGCTGTTCATTCCGGGGGACTACGCCGGTCCCTGCTTCATTGGATTTGCGATCGGGGAATCCCTGGGCGCCGCGGCGCTGCGCGTCGCGGGCGGGATCTTCACCAAGATCGCGGACATCGGCGCCGATCTCATGAAGATCGTCTTCAAGATCAAGGAAGACGATGCGCGTAATCCCGGCGTGATCGCCGACTGCACGGGGGACAATGCCGGTGATTCGGTGGGTCCGAGCGCCGACGGCTTCGAGACCTACGGCGTGACGGGCGTCGCGCTGATCACGTTCATCCTGCTGGCGGTGCGCGATCCACTCGTGCAGGTCCAGCTGCTCGTGTGGATCTTCGCGATGCGCGTGATGATGATTGTCGCGTCTGGCGCGTCGTATTTCCTCAATGCGGCGGTGGTCAAGGCGCGGTACGCGACCGCCAGCCACATGAATTACGAGGCGCCCCTGACCACGCTGGTCTGGCTGACGTCGATCGTGTCGGTGGCGCTCACGTTCCTCGCGTCCTGGCTGCTGATCCCGACCATCGGGAACGATGCCACGCTGTGGTGGAAGCTGTCGCTCGTGATCACCTGCGGCACGCTCGCCGGCGCCATCATCCCCGAGTTCGTCAAAGTGTTCACGTCGGTCGGCTCGCGGCACGTGCGTGAGGTGGTGACGTCATCGCGCGAGGGCGGCGCGTCGCTCAACATCCTCTCGGGTTTCGTGGCCGGAAACTTCAGCGCGTTCTGGCTGGGGATGACCATGATGGCGCTGATGGCGATCGCGTACGGCGTGAGCACCACCGGGCTCGCCGCGCTGATGGCGGCCCCCGCGGTGTTCGCGTTCGGCCTCGTCGCCTTCGGATTCCTCGGCATGGGACCGGTGACGATCGCGGTCGATTCCTACGGTCCGGTGACGGACAACGCGCAGTCGGTCTATGAGCTGTCGCTAATCGAGCAGGTCCCGAACGTGCGCGCCGAGATCAAGAAGGACTTCGGCTTCGAGCCCGACTTCACGCGCGCCAAGGAGAATCTCGAGGAGAACGACGGTGCGGGGAACACGTTCAAGGCGACGGCCAAGCCGGTGCTGATCGGCACGGCCGTCGTCGGGGCCACGACCATGATTTTCTCGATCATCGTGGCTTTGACGGGCGGCATGCAGCCGGAGCTGCTCGCGAACCTGTCGATCCTGCATCCGCCGTTCCTGCTCGGGCTGATCACCGGCGGTGCCGTGATCTACTGGTTCACCGGCGCCTCCACGCAGGCGGTGACCACCGGCGCCTACCGCGCGGTCGAGTTCATCAAGGCGAACATTCGTCTCGAAGGCACGACCAAAGCCTCGGTGTCGGACAGCAAGAAAGTGGTGGCGATCTGCACGCAATACGCGCAAAAAGGGATGTTCAACATCTTCCTGACCGTATTCTTTGCGACGCTCGCCTTCGCATTCGTGGAGCCGTATTTCTTCATTGGCTATCTCATCTCGATCGCGCTGTTCGGGCTGTACCAGGCGATCTTCATGGCCAACGCCGGCGGCGCCTGGGACAACGCCAAGAAGATCGTGGAAACGGAGCTCAAGCAGAAAGGCACCGAGCTGCACGCGGCGACCGTGGTCGGCGACACGGTGGGCGATCCGTTCAAGGACACGTCCTCGGTCGCGATGAATCCGATCATCAAGTTCACCACGCTGTTCGGGCTGCTCGCCGTGGAGCTGGCCGTCTCGCTCACCGCGGAGCGCGGCTCGACCTTGAGCCTCGTGCTGGCGGGCGCGTTCCTCGTGATCGCGCTGGTGTTCGTGTGGCGGTCGTTCTACGCCATGCGGATCGAGCACGCCGTCAAACAGGCGGTCCGCTAACGGGGAGTCCATGACGCCCCTCCAGATCGCCGTCACGGCGCTCGGCGCCGTCGCCATCGTTTGGGTGCTCTGGTACTTCCTCTTCTCGCGCGGCACCGCCGTCGCGGCGGTCGCCGGCGCGGGGGGCATTCAGGAGGTCCGCGTCACCGTGAAGGGGGGCTACACCCCCGACACGATCGTGGTGCAGGCCGGCAAACCCGTGCGACTCCAATTCTACCGCGACGAAACCGCCGACTGCTCGGAACGGGTCGTGTTCGAGCAGTTCGGCGTCGATCAGCAGCTCCCACCCTTTCAAACCACCGCCATCGAGTTCACGCCCGAGACGCCGGGCGAGTACCCGTTCCGTTGCGGGATGAACATGCTGAAAGGCCTGCTGGTCGTGGAGCCGTCGGGTGAGCGCCGCGCGGCATCCTCGCCGCACAAATTCCACGGAGCCAAAGCGTGAGCAAGGCACGCATCGTCCTGCCGATCGAAGGCATGACCTGCGCGAGCTGTGCCGCGACCGTCCAGGAGGCGCTAGCCGCGGCGACCGGCGTCAGTGCGGCGGGCGTGAACTTCGCCACGAATAAAGCCGCCGTCGATTACGACAACGCGCAAACCAGCGTCGCCGAGCTGATCAAGACCGTGCGCGAGGCCGGTTACAACTGCGGCAAGGCCAGCGTGACGTTCGGCATTACCGATCTCCATTATGCGCCGAGTGTCGCGCCGCTCGAGCAGGCGCTCGGCCGGGTCAATGGCGTCATTCGCGCGGTCGCGAATCAGGCGACCGAAACCGCGACGGTCGATTATCTCCCGGGCGTCGTGACTGGCGCCGACCTCGAGGCCGCGGTCAGCAGCGCGGGGTTCGAGGTCGCGGCGCCGATCGCAGCAGAGGATCCGGTCGAGCGTGAACGCATCGCGCGCAGCCGCGAGATCAAGACGCTCACCTGGAAGTTCGTGCTCGCGGCGGTGGTGGCGGTCGTCGCGATGATCGGATCGATGCTGTTGATGGCGGATCGCCCCATGGGTGACATGGGAACCATGAAGCAGGTCGATCTGCTGGGCCGGCTCCTCATGCCCCTCGCGATCTCGCTGCGCGACTCGATCGCGGCGCGGGGCTGGATCCTCGATCTCACCTGGATCACGTGGGGACTCGCGCTGATCACGCTGCCGGTGGTGGCCTGGTCGGGCCAGCAATTCTACAAGGGAACCTGGAGCGGTTTCCGGCACCGCACCGCCGATATGAACACGCTGATCGGCGTCGGGACGGGCGCCGCCTACCTGTATTCGCTGATCGCGACCGCCGCTCCGGGCGTCTTCCTGCAGGCGGGTCTGCCGGCCGACGTCTACTACGAAGCCGTTGCCTCCATCATTGCCCTCGTCCTGCTCGGCCGTCTGCTCGAAGCCCGCGCCAAGGGTCAGACCTCGGAAGCGATTCGCCGCCTCGCCGCGCTGCGCGCCAAAACAGCGCGGGTCGTGCGCGAGGGTCACGAGACCGACATCCCCGTCGAAGCGGTTACCGTCGGCGACTTGATCATCGTCAAACCGGGCGAAAAATTGCCGGTCGACGGCGTCGTCACCGACGGCGCATCGGCAGTGAACGAGTCGATGCTCACCGGCGAGCCGATGCCCGTGGCGAAGAAGCCGGGAGACGAAGTCATCGGCGGGACCGTGAATACGACGGGCAGCATCACCTTCCGCGCGACCCGCGTCGGCAAGGAGACCGCGCTGGGCCAGATCGTGCAGCTCGTGGAAGACGCTCAGGCGACGAAGGCGCCCGTCCAGAAGCTCGCCGACCGCGTGGCGGGGGTGTTCGTTCCGATCGTGATCGCGGTGGCGATCGCGGCATTCGTCGCGTGGTTTGATTTCGGCCCGGGACCCGAGGCCCGGGCCCTGGTCTTTGCGACTGTGGCGTTCGTCACGGTGCTCATTATCGCGTGCCCCTGCGCGCTCGGCCTCGCCACGCCCACGGCGATTCTCGTCGGCACGGGTCGCGCGGCGGAATACGGCATCCTCGTGCGCAGCGGGGAGGCGCTGGAACGGCTGGCCAAAGCGCGCCGCGTCCTGCTCGATAAGACCGGGACGATCACGGAAGGGAAACCCACCGTCACACACATCGTGACGGCCAAGAAGCCGGACGGTACGCCGATCAGTCCGGTCGACGTGCTGAAGTGGGCCGCGTCCGTCGAGCAGCGCTCCGAGCATCCGCTCGCGCACGCGATCATCAAGGCCGCACAGGACAAGCAGGTGTCGTTGCTGCCCGTCGAGAAGTTCGCGGCCATGGAGGGCCGCGGCGTGCGCGGGACCGTGGACCGCCGGATCATCGAAGTCATCTCGCTGCGGCATGCGCGCGAGCGCAGCCTCGACCTCGGATCGTTGGGCACGGATGCCGACCGGCTGGCGGCGCAGGGGCGATCGCCGGTGATCGTCGTCGTGAACAACACCGTCTATGCCGTCATCGCGATCTCCGATCCGATCAAGCCGACCTCCAGGGCCGCGATCGAGCTGCTCAAGCGCAAAGGCCTCCCCGTCGTCATGGTGTCGGGCGACTCCCGCAAAGGCGCCGAAGCGGTCGCGGCAGAAGTGGGCATCGACGAGGTTTTGGCCGAAGTGCTGCCGTCGCAGAAGGCCGATCTCGTGAAGAAGCTGCAGCGCCAGAGCGGTGGGGGAGACATCGTGATGGTCGGGGACGGCATCAACGACGCACCCGCGCTCGCGCAGGCGAATGTCGGGATCGCGATCGGGACCGGCACCGATATTGCGATGGAAGCGTCGGACGTGACGCTGATCCGCGGCGATCTGCGCGCGGTATTCGTCGCCATCGAGCTCGCACGCCGCACGATGCGCACGATCCGCTGGAATCTCGTCTGGGCCTTCGGTTACAACGTGGTGTTGATTCCGCTCGCGGCCGGCGTGTTGTATCCTGTGACCGGCTGGCTGCTGTCGCCGGTGCTGGCGAGCGCGGCGATGGCCTGGTCCAGTCTCTCGGTCGTCCTCAACAGCCTGACGTTGCGGACCTTCAAACCTCGAGGAGTTGCCAGTCATGCGGTACTTCCACAGAACTAGCGCGAGTCCGGACCAGGTGCTCGACGTTTCGAAGAGCTTCTTTGGCGGCCGCTTGGCGCCGGCGGAAGAGACGCCGCGGCGCCGGGCGTATCAGGGCACGCTGGGCCGGATCACGATCAGCGCGCGTCCCGAAGGGGGTCACTACACCTTCGTCGAGGTTGCCACGGATCAGGTGGGCGAATCGGAGCTGGACAAGCTCGCCAAGCGCTTTCTGTCCGAAGTGCACCGGCTCGTCGAGCCGGCGCACGTGCTGCGCGGTGCCTACTAGCCGGCCACCTTCGCCCCGTATCCCGCTTTCGCGACCGCCGCCACGAGCTGCTCGGTCGTCACGGAATCGTCGTTGAAGTCGATTTCCGCCTCACCGTCCGGCAGGTCGATCACCGCACTGTACACACCGGAAACGCCCTTCAACGCTTTCTCGACCTTGGCCTGGCAGTGGCCGCAGGTCATGCCGGTAATCCGCAGTTTGACGTTGGCCATCGAAGTAACGATAAGGGGCGGAGCCGCCCCGAGTCTAGACTAACGCCGGCGCTTCGGAGCGATAGTCTTAAGACGTGAATGTTCACGCTCGGCGGCGCGGCTACAGCCACGCCGCGTGGCTGGCCGTCCTGCTCGCGCTTGGTCTTGCCACGCCGGGCCTCGCGCAGATGCGCCGCGTCGTCCTGCTCTACGACGAACGGACCGACCTCCCGGGACTCGCGACGCTCGACGCCCGTCTGGTGGCGACACTGACGGCGGGATCGCCGGGCGGGGTCGAGATCTACCGGGAGGCGATGGACCTGTCCCGGTTCGCGGCGGATCGGCACCGGGTCCTCCTCAGGAACTACCTGCGCGCGAAGTATGCGGACAAGCGCATCGACGTAGTCATTCCCGTGCTGGGACCCGCGCTCGACTTCGCGCTCGCGCACGGGCGCGAGATGTTCCCGGGCGCGGCGATCGTCTTCTGCGGCATCGACCGGCGGGAATTCGACGCCAGACGATTGCCCGCGAACGTCACCGGCGTGATCCTCAAGCGCGTGTTCGCGCCAACGCTCGAGCTGGCGCTGCGGCTCCATCCCGGGACGGAACATGTGTTGCTCATTTCCGGAAGCTCTGAATTCGACCGCAGGCTCGTCGAGGCCGCCCGGGTCGAGTTCCGGGCGGCGCGCCCCGAGGTCACCATCGACTATCGCATAGGTCTGCCGCTCCCCGACCTGCTCGAGACGCTGGCGCGGCTCCCGCCGCGGACGGTCGTCCTGTATTCCACAATGTTCACGGACCGCACGGGCAGACCGTACGTCCCGCACGAGGTGGCGGCGCGGATCGCAGACACGGCCAACGCACCCGTGTACGCGTTCGTGGACCAGTACCTCGGCGGTGGCATTGTTGGCGGGCACATGTACAACCTGGACGTGCACGCCGAGGAGGCAGCCCGCCTCGCGCTCCAGGTGCTCGCGGGTACACCCCCCTCGGCCATCCCTCCGGTCGAGCGGCTGGCGAGCGCCGACGTATTCGACTGGCGTCAGCTGCGACGCTGGGGGATCGACGAGCACCAGCTGCCGGCCGGTGCCGTCGTCCGGTTCCGTGACATCGGTCCGTGGGAGCGGTACCGCACGACCATCCTCATCGCGGCCGGCCTGCTGCTGCTGCAATCAGCGTTGATCGCCGCCCTGCTGCTCGAGCGTCGTTCGCGACGCAGGTCACAGATGGCGCTCCAGCAGAGCGAGGCGCGAGTGAACGTTCAGCGCGCCGAGCTCGCGCACCTCGGGCGCGTCGCCATGGTGGGCGAACTGTCGGCGGCGCTCGCGCACGAAATCAACCAGCCGCTCACCGCAATCCTCGCGAACGCGAGGGCCGCGCTGCGTTTGATCAAGTCCGACGGTCCCGGGTCGGTCGAGCTGCGCGCGATTCTGGAGGACATTGCCGCTGACGACCTGCGCGCCGGGACCGTGGTCCACCGCGCGCGCGACCTCGTCAAGAAGGGCGGCAGCGAACCGCGAATCCTGTCGGTGAACGAGATGGTCGCCGAAGTGCTCGAGCTGGCACGCACGGACCTTCAGGATCACGGCGTCGTCGCCCGGACCCGCTTGTGCTCCCCGGCGCCCCGCGTTTTCGGGGACCGGGTGCAGCTGGAGCAGGTGTTGCTGAATCTGATCATGAACGCTTCCGACGCGATGCGCGAGACGCCGGCCGGGCAGCGGCTGCTGATCGTTTCCACGGTAATGCACGGTGACGCTGTGCGCATCGAAGTCGAGGACCGGGGGAGTGGGATCGCACCGGACGCGCTCGAAACCGTATTCGAACCGTTCGTGACCACGAAGGGCGACGGCCTGGGACTCGGGCTGTCGATCTGTCGCTCGATCATCAGTGCGCACCACGGTAGCATACGGGCCCAAAACAATTCCGAGGGTGGGGCCACGTTCGTCATCTCGCTGCCGCCGACCACGGGTACGGGCCCGCTGAACGCGTCGTAGATTACCGGATGCGCTGCTTTTGTCTCGTCGTGGTCGGACTGGTCATGCTCCTGCCCCGCACGGGCTCGTCCCAGCTCCTTCCCGCACGCTACGACTCGGCCACGGGCAAGGTCTTCCTGACCGTGCCGCGGACCGGCGCCGAGTTCCTCTATCTCAACACGCTGGCCACGGGGCTGGGAACCCCCGCCGCCGGACTCGATCGCGGCCAGGTGGGGTTGGAAGCGCTCGTGCGGTTCGAACGGCGCGGCGCCCGCGTGCTGCTCATCCGCGAGAACACCGCGCACACCGCGCGGGGCGGCAGCGAAGCGCTGCGCCGCTCGGTCGACGAGTCCTTCCCGCGCTCGGTGCTGGCGTCGTTCGCGGTGACGAGCGACGGAGCCGCCGGGACCGTCATCGACGCGACCGACTTCTTCCTGAGCGACGTTTTCGACGTGGCCGGCCGGTTGCGCGCCGCGCAGTTCGGGGCGTTTCGGATCGATGCGAATCGCAGTTACGTCGATGGTGCGCGCGTGAAGGCGTTTCCGACCAACACCGAGATCCGCGCGATCCTCAGTTACGTCAGCGACGCGCCGCCGCCTCAGGTCAACAATCTTGCGCCGGACGGTCGTTCGATCACGCTCGAGCAGCACCACAGCTTCCTGCGGTTACCGGAACGGCCGCTCGCGATCAGGGCCTTCGATCCGCGCGCCGGGTTGTTCTCGCATGATTATTTCGATTTTGCCCAGGGTCTCGAGGGCGACTATCGCCAGCGCGCGACGGTGCGGTGGCGGCTCGAGCCGCGCGACACGGCAGCCTACCTGCGCGGCGAGCTCGTCGAGCCGGTCAAGCCGATCATCTACTATCTCGACCCGGGGATTCCAGAGCCGTACCGCTCGGCGTTCCTCGAGGGCGGGGCGTGGTGGACCCGGATCTTCGAAGCGGCGGGGTGGCGGAACGGTTTCCGGGTGGAGCCGCTGCCCGCCGGGGTGGATCCGCTGGACGCCCGCTATCCGATGATCTACTGGGTGCATCGTGTGGACCGCGGGCCCTCGGTCGGCCCGGCGCACGTGGATCCGCGCACGGGTGAGATCGTCAGCACCGTCGTCCGGATGGATTCGTATCGCTCGCTCGTGGACCATGACATCTACATGGGGTTGTTGCCCGCGGCCGGCGATACTCGCCTCGCGCTCGATGCGACGGCGTTCTCGATGGCGCGGCGGCGGCAGCACATGGCGCACGAAATCGGACACACCCTCGGCCTCGCCCACAACTACATCGCCTCGTCGCAAGGCCGCGCGTCGGTCATGGACTACCCCTATCCGTTGATCACCCTGGATGCGCAGGGGCGCGTGAACGTGTCGGACGCCTATCGGCCCTCGGGAGGTGCGCACGACACGCTCGCCGTTCGCTACGCCTACACCTGGTACCCCGATACGAACGCCGAGCGGGAAGGACTGCGCCGCATCGTGCGGGAGGCCGAGGCAAAGGGGCTGCGCTTCGTGAGCGATGCGCACGTGGGCGGGTCGGGGTCGATCCCGGATGCGTCCCAGTGGGTCGAAGGGAGCGACATGATTTCGGCGCTCCGGCGCACGATGGCGGTGCGGCGCGTGCTGATCGCGCGCTTCGACCAGCGTGCGGCGGCGCCCGGCGAGCCGCTCGCCGTGCTCAACCGGCGGTTTGCGCATGTGTATCTGCATCATCGGTATGCGCTCGCCGGGGCGGTGAAATACCTCGGCGGGATGGACTTTGGCTACGCGCTCGCCGGTGAGTCCACGATGCCAACGGCCGTCCTCTCCGTCGAGAAGCAACGGGAGGCGCTCAGGCTCGTGATTTCGGCATTACAGCCCGCGGAGCTGCGCGTCCCCGAGCGCGTGACGGCGCTGATCCCGCCCGTGCCGCCGGGGTGGGACAACGATCTGACGCTGATTGCTACGCCGGCGGGTACGGCGTTCGATCCGTTGGCGCTTGCGCACAGTTTCTCGCAGGAGGTTGTGGATGCGCTGCTGCATCCGCAGCGGGCGGCTCGAATCGTGAGCTTCGCCGCGCGAGATCGTACGAATCTCTCGCTCAATGTGGTGATCGCGGCGCTTACGGAGGGGACCTGGAAGGCGCCGCTCACCGCGACTCGTCCTCCGGACGCGATGGACCTGGCGCTGCGCCGCGTGACGCAGCGCGCGGTGCTGGATGGGCTGCTGGATCTGGCGGGAGCGCCTGGGGCGACGGCGGACGTCCGCGCCACCGCGGCGCGGCATCTGGATGAATTGCGGCGGTTGATGACGGCGGAGCCGGGCGCGAGCGCCGAGGACCGGGCGCATCGGGCGGCCGCGCGGCGGGATATCGATAGGTATTTCGACGGACGGGACAATCGCGAGGCGCGGCCGAGGCCGGCGCCGATCAGGCTGCCGTGGCCGTGAGGCGGCTTCGGACATAGCGCAGGTCTTCGCCTCCACCTGACGCTTCCCGTTACCCGAGGCGCGACGTACACTTTCAGGTCCCGCTCCGCCATTCCTGGAGGTGTCGCTGCCGCCCTTGTTCGAGAGACTCATCGCGTTCGCATCTGGCGGCGCGCGGCGACGGCCGCGCCAGGAGGCCGCCCACCCGGCGACGTACCACGAGGCCATCCTCGACGGCGCGCCTGACGCTATGCTCACGGTAGCCGAGGACGGCACCATCCGCTCCGCCAACCGCGCCGTCTCGGACCTGTTCGGCTATCAGGCCGCCGAGCTGGTGGGGCAGAAGATCGAGATGCTCGTCCCTCAGCGCGTCCGTGCCGTGCACCCGGGTCTGCGCCAGTCGTTCATGGACGGTGGCGTCAACCGCCGCATGGGCGCCATCTCTCACCGCTCCGAGCTGCGCGGCGTGCGCAAGGACGGTAGCGAAGTCCCGGTGGACATCAGCCTGGCCATCGTCCATGCCGGCGGCGAGAAACTGGTGCTGGCGGCGGTGCGCGACGTGAGCCAGGACCTGGCGCTGCGCGACCAGCTCACTCGCAGCCATTTCCTCGCCGACACCGCGCTCGAGCTGACCCGGTCGGGCTACTGGCACATCGACTTCGCCGATCCCGACCACTACTACGCCTCGAAGCGCGCGCAGCAGATCTTCGGTGAGACCGCCGACGAACGGGACCGGCTGCGCCTCGCCGACCAGTGGCTGGCCCACATCGTCGCGGTGGACCCCGCCGCGGCCGAGGCGACCACCGAGCTGTTCCAGGGCACAATCGACGGCCGCTACCCGGCCTATGACGCGACCTATCCCTTCCGCCGTCCCAATGATGGCCGCGTCATCTGGGTGCGCGCGCGGGCCACGCTGGTCCGGGACAAGGCCGGCAAGCCGCAGACGATGTATGGCGTGAACCAGGACGTCACCGAAATGAAGGCGTTGCAGGCCGAGCTGGAGACGGCACGCGACGCCGCCACCCGCACCCACTTTCTTGCCGACACCGCGCTCGAGCTGACCCGGTCGGGCTACTGGCACATCGACTTCGCCGACACCGACTACTATTACGCGTCGCCGCGCGCGCAGCGGATCTTCGGCGAGACCGCCGACGAACGCGACCGGCTACGTATCATCGAACAGTGGCTCAATCGCATCGTCGAGGTGGACCCGGCTGCGGCCCAGGTGACCTCCGATCTGTTCCAGGGCGCCATCGACGGCCGCTACGCGGCCTACGATTCGACCTACCCCTACCGCCGCCCCAGCGACGGCCGCGTCGTCTGGCTCCGGGCCCTGGGGAAGATGGTCCGCGACCAGGCCGGCC
>DASTDR010000141.1:0-2259 GCA_035710265.1 Gemmatimonadales bacterium
GGTCTTGATCAATGAGATGCCTTTCACGGGGAAGAGCACGATCCCCGCGAAGATCACGTGGGTCACAAAGCGCAGCCAGACCACGACGATCACGGGCACGCTCGCGACCAGCCACTTCGCGCTGCCGTCGAGCAGCGAAAAAAGGAGATAGGTAAGCGAGACGAGGCCGATGCCGACGAGGCGGTTGCGCGCGCTGTCGGCCTGGAGCAAGGCTAGCGCGGAGCTACCACGGGATCTCCGCGCCGTCGTGAGACAGGAACCGACCGGAATCCGTGGATTTCAGCTTGTCGATGACCTTTCTCAGCCCCGAAACGGAGACCTCGGGGGTGAGCGGCGCCTGCGCGCCGCCCATGTCGGTGCGCACCCAGCCGGGGCTGAGCGCGACGACGATGATGGCGCGGCGGGCGAGGTGTGCGGCGAGGCCCTTGACCAGCATGTTGAGCGCCGCCTTGCTGGTCGCGTACGGGAGTGTCATCCCGGTCGACTCGCTGATGGAGCCGAGCCGGCTCGACATCATGGCGATGATGCGGCGCTCGCTTGCGGCCACGTTGTCGAGCAGCGCATCCGCGAGCGCCGCCGGGCCTAGTAGATTGACGCGCAGGACCTCCTCCCACGAGTCGAAGTCGAAGCTGCCCGGCTTCATTCCGCGCTTGCCGAGGATGCCGGCGTTGCAGAACAGCAGATCGATCGGTTTTCCCTTCAACTGCCCTGCAAACCCGGAGATCTGCTCTCGATCGGTCATTTCAAGCTGGCGGCGCGTCGTGCCGATCACTTCCCAGCCGGCGGCGCAGTACTGGCGCGCGAGCTCCCTCCCGAGCCCTCGGCCGGCGCCGGTGATCAGAGCGGTGGGCATGCGTCGCGCAGGAATACCGTCAGGTCCGTGACCGGCGGGCGAGCGGGCACCTGGTAGAACATGTCCGCGACGAAACCGCGGTGGTAGCTGGTGTGGTTGACGATGTGCAGGAGTATCTCGCCGCGCGTCATGTCGCCGTGGCCGCCGCCGATGAAGGAGAATTCCAGCCGCTCGTCCAGCGCTGCAGGCGCGATCGCGTCGCTCCAGTCGACGTACCAGTCGTCGAGGCTTCGTTGCGCGCGCGCGAGCTCCTCGAGCAGCGGAGCCTCGGCTGTGTTACGCGCCGTATAGCCGTGCTCTCGCTTTTCGAGGTGCGCCTGGAAGATGCGGTCAATCACGTAGTTGTGGTTCAGCGTATGAACCATGTTCTGGAATAGCGTCGCGCGCGGCCTGGTCGCCTCGCCCGCGGGAAGCGCCGCCACGGCGGCGAAGATGAGCTCGTTCGCCCAGCGGTTGTAGCGCGTCAGCATGCGCGCCGTGTGCGTGGCCGTCATAGGGCGGCGATGACCGCCCGGGTCACGTCCTGCGTGCGTGCGCTCCCGCCGAGGTCGGGGGTGAAGATCTTCTTTGCCGTGGCCGCTTCGATCGCGCTCATGAGGCGTGCCGCCGCCTTCGCTTCGCCCAGGTGCTCGAGCATCATCGACGCGGTCCAGAAGGTCCCGATCGGGTTGGCGATGCCTTTGCCGGTGATATCAAAGGCCGAGCCGTGGATCGGCTCGAACATCGAAGGGAATTTGCGCTCGGGATTCAGGTTGGCGGTGGGCGCAATCCCGAGCGAACCCGAGAGCGCTGCTGCAAGGTCGGAGAGAATGTCGGCGTGCAGGTTCGACGCGACGACGGTGTCGAGGGAGCCGGGCTTCAGCACCATGCGGGTGGTCATGGCGTCAACGAGGACGCGGTCGGTCTGCACCTCGGGATAGTGCTTTAGAACCTCAAAAAAAACCTCGTCCCACAGGACCATGCCGTGACGCTGCGCGTTCGACTTGGTCACCAAAGTGAGGTGCTTGCGCGGGCGCTGGCGAGCCAGCTCGAACGCGAAGCGGTGCACACGCTCGACGCCTTTGCGCGTGAAGACCGAGGTCTCGGTCGCGATCTCCTCGGGTAGGTTCTGGTGCACGCGGCCTCCCGAGCCGGAGTACTCACCTTCGGTATTTTCGCGGACGATGACCCAGTCAATATCCGGAACAACGCTTTTCACACCGGGTAGGACCCGCGCCGGTCGCACATTGGCGTACTGATCGAAACCCTGGCAGATCGGCAGCCGCAGACCCCAGAGCGAGACATGATCCGGCACGTCCGGGGCGCCGACCGCGCCGAAGAATATGGCGTCGAACTTACGCAGCTCTTCCAGCCCGCCATCGGGGATGTAGCGTCCGGTTTCGACGTAGCGCTTCGAGCTCCAGTCG
>DASTDR010000142.1:0-7399 GCA_035710265.1 Gemmatimonadales bacterium
GACTGCCTCTGGCGCGAATTCTGGGTCTATACCACCTTCGTGACTCACCCGGGAGAGATTATGAAGCGGTCGACCACGATCACACTGGCAGTCCTGGCGCTGATCATCGCGCTCTTCTTCTATATGTCGACCGCGAATGCCACCCAGGAGTGCCGGGTGTGCATGGAATTCAACGGGCGCTCCAACTGCGCCACCGCCGCCGGCAGCACGCCCGCCGAGGCCACCGAGACGGCACACCGGACCGCGTGCGGGCCGATCGTCACCGGCATGAATGAGACGATCGCCTGCGAAAACCGGGCACCCGTTTCTACGCAATGCCGTGGGCGCTAGACGCCCGTGACCGGCTTTTCGATCCCGAGTGTTGCCCTTCCCGCCACCCTGCTCCAGACGAGTGGGGGGAAGCGCGAGGGCGAGATCTATCTCATGCAGCGGGTGCCCCAGCACGCGGGCGCCGAAACCCCGCTCGACCTGCTCAATCGCACCGACGCCTTCTTTGCGTTTCGCTCCAAGGGCGATCCCGCCGGGGTCCTGCTCGTTGCCAAGACGCGCACCGTGCTGGTGACGGTGCCGCGGACCGAACCGGAAGACACCGATCGGCTGTCGGCCGCGAAACAGGCCAGCCTGGAAGTCACCCTGGCGGACGGGTCCAAGCTGAGCGGCTCGGCCACCCTCGAGCTGCCCGAATTCCATTCCCGCCTGCTCGATTACCTGAACGCGACGCAGGAGCCGTTCTTCGCGCTGACCACGGCCGACAAGGTACACCTCGTGAACCGCGCGCACGTCCTGTACGTGCGGCCTGAGGACTGATTCATGCCGGCTCGGCTCGATCCGTTTGTGGACGTCATGCTGCGCGAGAGCGCGGACCAGCTGTACCTGCTGCCGGACGAGCCGGTCACGCTCATGAAGGACGGCAAGGCGCGCAAGGTCTCCAAGCAGCCCCTCACCGACCAGCACATCTACGCCCTGGTCGTCGAGGTCGCCCCACCCGAGGCGGCCGACAAGATCGACCACCACTCCGAGACGGAGTTCGACTACGCGGCGGGCAAAGGACTCGTGCGCGTACGGATCGTGCCCGAAGCCGGCAGGCTCACGGCCGTGATCTCCGCGCTCCCGCGCGCCTCCCAGGAACAGGCGCTTGGGGTGGTGAAGGAATCCGCGGCCGCCGTGATCACCGCGAAGCGACCGGCACCTCGCGCACCCGTGATTGCGGCCGCCCCGATGACGGCGTCGCCGGCTGAGGCGGCGGCCTCGCCGGTGGCACCCAGCGCGCTGCCCGGCGAGTTCGCCACGTCGCAGTACAAGGCCGCGGAGCAGCGGCTCGGCAAGCTCCTGCGGACGCTGGTCGAGTCCAAGAGCTCGGACCTCCATCTCCGCGTGGGTGAGCCCGCCATGCTGCGGACGCACGGTGAGATCAAACGGCAACCAGGCGAATCCGCACTCACCGTGAACGACCTCGAGCTGCTCATCCTGTCGATCATGCCGGAGCGCAATCGCGGCGAGTGGAAAGAGACGGGCGACACCGACTTTGCGTATGAGATCCCGGGATTGGCCCGGTTCCGCGTGAACGCGGCGCGTGACCGCAAAGGCCCCGTGGCCGTGTTCCGCGTGATCCCGGCCAAGGTCGTCACGGTCGAAGAAATGGGCCTCTCCGACGAGGTGCAGCGACTGTGCTATCTCACCAAGGGGCTGGTCCTGGTCACCGGACCGACGGGCTCGGGCAAGTCGACTACGCTGTGCGCTCTGATCGATCTCATCAACCGCACGCGGTCCGATCACATCATCACGATCGAGGACCCCATCGAGTTCGTGCACGAAAACAAGAAGTGCCTGATCACACAGCGGCAGGTGCACGTGCACACGGAGAGCTTCAAGACCGCCCTGCGCGCGGCCTTGCGTGAAGATCCCGATATCGTGCTCGTCGGCGAAATGCGCGATCTCGAAACGATCGCGATCGCGATCGAGACCGCCGAGACCGGGCATCTCGTGTTCGGCACCCTGCACACCACGACCGCCGCGTCCACCGTGGACCGGATCATCGATCAGTTCCCTGCCGACCGGCAGGCCCAGGTGCGCGTGATGCTCTCGGAGTCGCTGAAAGGCGTGATCTCGCAGACGCTGTGCAAGAAAATCGGCGGCGGCCGCGTGGCCGCACGGGAGATCCTGCTGACGACGCCCGCGATCTCGAACCTGATTCGTGAAGGCAAGACGTTCCAGATTCCCTCGATCATCCAGACCAGCAAGAAGCTCGGCATGAACACGCTGAACGATGCCCTGCTCGAGCTGGTCGAGAAGAAGCTGATCGAGCCCGACGAGGCCTACATGAAGTCGGTGGAGAAGACCGGGCTTGTGTCGAGTCTCAAAGCAAAAGGCTTCAAGGTCACTCTCACCTCAGAGGCCTAATCCCTCCGCTACAGGCGCGCCGGCTCCGCGCCGATGAGATTGCACGCTCATGACGAGACGGTCCGTATGGCGAGGAGCGCCATACCCCCTGGGCGCCACATGGGACGGCCAGGGGGTGAATTTTGCGCTCTTCTCCGAACAAGCCACCGGCGTCGAGCTCTGTCTTTTCGACACCCCGGATCAAGCCGATCAAACCCACCTTATCCACCTCACCGAGCGCACCAATCACGTCTGGCACTGCTACCTGCCCGGCGTGCGGCCGGGGCAGCTGTACGGCTACCGCGTCCACGGCCCGTATGAACCCGAGCGGGGCCTGCGCTTCAATCCCGCGAAACTCGTGCTGGACGCCTACGCGAAGGCAATTACCGGGCAGGTGCGCTGGGACGATACGCCGTACGGCTACACGATCGGCGCCGGCAACGAGGATCTGACCCGGGACGATCGCAATTCGGGCGCGGCCATGCCCAAGTGCATCGTGATCGATCCGGCATTCGATTGGCGCGGCGAGCGGCGGCCCCGGATCCCCTGGAATCAGACGGTGATCTACGAGTGCCACGTCAAAGGGATGACGATGTGCCATCCCGATGTACCCGAGCGGTTGCGCGGCACGTATCTCGGTTTATGCAGCGAGCCGCTCATCGAGCACTTCCGCGCGCTGGGAGTGACCAGTGTCGAGCTGCTGCCGATTCATCACCACATCACCTCACGCCGCCTCGTCGACCTGGGGCTCACGAATTACTGGGGCTACGACTCGATTGGATTCCTCGCGCCCGATGCGCGGTACGCCGTCGAGGATCAAGTGTCGGAGTTCAAACAGATGGTGCGGGCGTTTCATGCCGCCGGACTCGAGGTGCTCCTCGACGTCGTCTATAACCACACGCCGGAGGGCGACCATCTGGGCCCGACCCTCGCGTTAAAAGGCATCGACAATCGCGCTTACTACCACGTCGCACCCGACGACGAGCGGCACTACGTGGACTTCACGGGCACCGGCAACACGCTGAACATGCGGCACCCGCACACGCTGCAGCTCGTCATGGATTCGCTGCGGTACTGGGTGAACGACATGCACGTCGATGGGTTCCGATTCGATCTCGCCCCGGCGCTCGCGCGCGAGCTCTGGGAGGTGGACCGGCTGAGCTCGTTCTTCGACATCATCCACCAGGATCCGGTGCTGTCCCAGGTGAAACTGATCGCCGAACCGTGGGACGTCGGCCCGGGCGGCTACCAGGTCGGCGGATTCCCGGTGGGCTGGGCGGAATGGAACGGCCAGTACCGGGACACGATCAGAAAGTTCTGGAAAGGCGAGGAGGGGCAGATCTCGGCGCTCGCGTCACGCCTGTCCGGCTCGGCCGATATCTACCAGTGGACCCGGCGCGCCGCCTACGCGAGCGTCAACCTCGTCACCGCGCACGACGGGTACACGCTGCATGACCTGGTGAGCTACGAGCAGAAGCACAACGAGGCCAACGGGGAGAACAACCAGGACGGCGCGAACGACAACCTCAGCCGGAACTGGGGCGCGGAAGGTCCGACCGACGACCCGGCCATCCTCGACAGTCGCTACCGCGCGATGCGCAACTTCCTCGCGACGCTCGCCTTCTCGCAGGGCGTGCCGATGATCGCGCATGGCGACGAGATGGCCCGCACGCAACGCGGCAACAACAACGCCTACTGCCAGGACAACGAGATCACCTGGGTGAATTGGGATCTGGACGAGCGGCAGCGTGCGTTGCGCGAGTTTGCGCGTCAGGTGTTTGCGATCCGCGCCGAGCATCCGGTGCTGCGCCGGCGCACCTTCTTTCGCGGCGAGGTCGTCGAGCACCGGGGGCTCAAGGATCTCACCTGGCTGCGGCCCGATGGTTCCGAGATGAGTGAAACGGACTGGCAGTCGCCCGAAGCGCGCTCGCTCGGCATGCTCATCAACGGGGATGCGACGGACGAAACCGACGACCAAGGCGAGCCGATTAAGGGCGACACGATGTTGCTGCTCGTGAACGCCAGTGACACCGGCGTGGACTTCGCGCTGCCGACCGGGGGTCCCTGGCGCACGCTCATCGACACCGCGTGCGATCCAGAGACCCCGGCCCCGGCCGGCGGTTATTCAGTGAAGCCCTGCTCCCTCGTGCTGCTCACGCTCACCCGCGAATCGCCTTCGATGTCTCGTCCCAGCTGACCGCGCTGCGCCGGTAGAAGGATTCGTTCGCCATGTGACAGGCGAGCGCGGCGTTGTGTCCGAAGACCACGTCCTCCACCACCGGTTTGCGTGAGCGCACGGCCTCGAAGAAGGTCCAGAGATGGACGCGCGTATCGTCGAAGTCCGGCGCGGTGTAGGTCGTCGCTTCGGAAAAGACCGCGCTCTGCCCGAGCTTCGGATCGTTCTCCTGGTGCCACTTCGCTTCGAACGCCTGGCGGAGCGCGCTGGGGTAGCTGTTCGTCGCGTAGTAGCTGGGCCAGGAATCCTTGCCGCTCTGCGGCGTCACCGTGATCCGCGAGCCGGTCAGCTCGAGGATCCCCTTGGAGCCGTGGAACCAGTACGCCTCCTGGATCTCGGTGCCGAGATTCAGGCGCATCGAGACCGGCAGGTCGCCGAAGTAGTAATTCACGAGGTGAACATCGGGCGTGTTGCGGCCGTCTTTCCAGCGCCGGTTCCCGCCCACGGCCATCGCCTGTTTGGGCGGCTCGTTCACGCCGAGCATGAACATCAGGCCGCTGATCAGATGGACCAGCAGATCGCCGGCGACGCCCGTGCCGTACTCCTTCCACATGCGCCAGCGCGCAAAGACGTTCGCGTCGAACGCCCGCTTGGGCACGTCGCCCTGCCACGTATCCCAGTCGAGCGTGCGCGGGGAAAGGTCGGGCGGCGGCGGGTACTGCCATGCCCCCGTTGGATCGTTCCGCCCCAGCCGCGCCTCCACCATCATCAGGTCGCCGATGGCGCCTTGTCCGATCAGTTCCTTGGCTTTAGCGCAGATCTGGGAGCTGACGCGCTGCGAGCCGACCTGCACGATGCGATTCGACTTCTTCACCGCGTCGACCATGGCCACCCCGTCCGCTGCGGTGTGCGACATCGGCTTTTCGATGTAGATGTCCTTCCCGGCACTCACTGCATCCACGACCATCCTCCGGTGCCAGTGATCGGGGACAGCGGCTACGACGCAGTCGATGTTCTTGTCGTCGAGCAGCTGCTGGTAGCGGCGGGTCGTCGGAAGGTTTGCGCCGGCGATTTCCTTCGCCAGCGTGTGGCGCCCGTCGTACAGATCCGCGGCGCCGCCGCAGGTCACGCCGGGCAGCTGGATCGACGTGCCGAGCAATCCGGATCCCTGCATGCCGACGCCGATGATTCCGAAGCGAACGGTGTCACTCGGGGCGACGGGACGGAACTTGAAGGGTTGCACGGCAATCGCGGCGCTCGCGGCGGTGCTGAGCTCGAGAAACTCGCGACGGGACCAGGTGGGTGGAACGCGCTTCGTCATTCGGGCTCTCCCTGAGATGCGGTTTAGAGCCCTAAAATGCACGCTCAGAGTGAGTTGTCGAGGTTGGTGGAGGTTGTCGAGACTTTCGAGGAGAGGCCTCCAAAACCTTGGAATTACTCCTCCGGAAGGGCTAATCCTTTCGTTCGAGAATCCTGCAAACCAAAGTTCGATTGTTGGGTACTTCAGGATGCCGATTTTCTGAAAGCCGGCCTACCCACTTCGATCGCTGTTGCAGGCTTGCCACACGGAGATGTTATGACGTCGACGCAACGCCCAGTCCATGGATCGGCCCGGGACGCCGGGGAGCACCATGATCCGCACGGCTTCCCGCGCCAGCTGCTCGCGGCGCTGCTCGAGTTCCGGGACGGCAACTTTGCGAGCCGCCTCCCCTCCGGCCTTTCCGGTCTCGACGGCAAGATCGCGGATGTCTTCAACGAGATCGCCTCAGGCTCCGATCGCCGCGCGCGCGAGGTCGCGCGCGTCAGCCGCATGGTCGGCAAAGAGGGCCTCGTCAAGGAACGCCTCAATCTTCCCGGCGTGATCGGCACGCGCGCCGAGGAAGTGGCACACATCAACACGCTGATCGACGACCTGGTCTGGCCCACGATCGAAGTGACTCGCGCCGTCGGCGCCGTTGCAAAAGGCGACCTGAGCCAGTCGATGAGCCTCGAGGTGAACGGACGGGCGCTCGAGGGCGAGTTTCTCTCCTCGGCGCGGCTGGTCAACTCGATGATCGATCAGCTCTCGGTGTTCACCGCGGAAGTGACGCGCGTGGCGCGCGAGGTGGGCACGGAAGGCAAACTGGGCGGCCAGGCCAAGGTGAAGGGCGTGTCGGGCGTGTGGAAGGACCTGACCGAGTCGGTGAACCAGATGGCCGGCAACCTGACCGCGCAGGTCCGCAACATCGCCGACGTGACGATCGCCGTCGCGAGCGGCGACCTCTCGAAGAAGATCACCGTCGACGTCCGTGGCGAGATCCTCCAGCTCAAAGAAGCGATCAACACCATGGTGGACCAGCTGCGCTCGTTCGCGGCCGAGGTGACGCGCGTGGCGCGCGAAGTCGGTACGGACGGCAAGCTCGGCGGCCAGGCCGTCGTCCCGGGGGCAGCGGGGACCTGGAAAGACCTCACCGACTCGGTGAACGCGATGGCCTCGAACCTGACGGCGCAGGTCCGCAACATTGCCGCCGTGACGACGGCCGTCGCCCGCGGCGACCTCTCGCGCAAGATCACCGTCGACGTGAAGGGCGAAATCCTCGAGCTGAAAGACACGATCAACACGATGGTGGACCAGCTCAACTCGTTCGCGTCGGAGGTGACGCGCGTCGCTCGCGAGGTGGGAACGGAAGGAAAGCTCGGCGGCCAGGCGGTCGTGATCGGCGTCGCGGGGACGTGGAAGGACCTGACTGATAACGTGAACTTCATGGCGGGGAACCTGACCTCCCAGGTGCGGAACATCGCTCACGTGACGAAAGCGGTGGCGGCGGGCGATCTGTCGAAGAAGATCACGGTGGACGTGAAGGG
>DASTDR010000143.1:0-5217 GCA_035710265.1 Gemmatimonadales bacterium
TGGGCAAACGCACGGCGCGGTGGGCGGATAGGAAGCAATAGAGAGGGTCGCTGGTCGACCTCGCGGGCACCTACTCGCGTCGATCAGATTTTGAGGTGCCGGTTGAATCAAAAGGTGGTGCGGAAGGGGGGACTCGAACCCCCACGCGTCTTGCGACCGCCAGCCCCTCAAACTGGGGATTTTGGTGGGCAGGTACGAACTGACGCGTATCCAGCGGACGGAACACGCGCAGTAGCGGACTGAAGCGCAAGCCTCCGACGCCTTTATTCGCACACATTCGCACACGACGTGGCGAATCAATCTGCGTCTTTCGATACCTGCCGAAGGCGGCCCAAGGCCTCTTCATGCGGCGCGCCGATGTCATCACGCGGATCTTCGCCAGACGGGAGGAACTGACCAAGAAAGTTCGGGGTGCGTTCCCTTGCACTCTTCGGTTCGGTAGCCCGTGATGAAGCCAGGTCCGATAGTGACGTGGATGTGCTGGTGGAGTTCGAGGGTCCCACCACCTTCGCACGCACATGTGGGCCTGCTCGTGTTCCTAGAGGACCTTCTGGGTTGCCGCGTTGACGTTGTCACCGCGAAGGGACTCAAGCCCAGGTTGCGCCCTCTCATCGACCCGAGACTTGGTGCGTGTCGCGTGACCCGCTGCTCGACGGTAGCGGATATCGTTGCTGCTGGCGAGGCGATCCTTCGCTATACCGACGCCCTTCGCGTGCCCCTGCCATCTCGGTCCAAGGCAGTATTGCCGAAGCCTGGGGCGCGTGATACAGATCCGCCACATTTATCCTCCGGCCTTCGCTTCTGCACTCGTTATCGTCGGTCCTCGCCTTTCAGAGGAGAATCGTCATGAGGAGCTTGCGAAGGGGCCTGCCGGTTGTCACGTTCGCTCTCGTGCTCACGAGCGCCACCTCCTGGGCGCAGCTCTCGACGGCCCAGCTGAGCGGCCGCGTCACCGATGAAAGCGGCGCGGTGCTGCCTGGTGTCACCGTCACCGTCACCCGGACCGACACCGGACTGACGCGCACTGTCACGACCGATGAGACCGGGAGGTACGTGCTGCCGAACCTTCCCACCGGACCCTACCGGCTCGAGGTGGCGCTCCAGGGGTTTCGCACCTACCAGCAGTCCGGCATCGTGCTGCAGGTGGCGGCTGCCCCTGCGATCAATGTAGTGCTCGGGATCGGCAGTCTCGAGGAGACGGTATCGGTCGAGGCAGCCGCCCCGCTCGTCGACGTGCAGAGCGCCGGAATCGGCGACGTAGTCAACAGCGAGCAGATCGTCGAGCTGCCGCTGCAGGGACGCCAGGTGACCGACCTCATCGTGCTGGCCGGCGCGGCGGTTCAGACCGGTGTCCCCGGCAACCGAAACTTTCCAGGGGGTGTGAACGTCTCGGTAGCCGGCGGCCTGCCGGTCGGGGTCGCGTACCTGCTCGACGGCGCGACGCACAACAGCCCCCAGAGCAACGCGAACCTGCCGATGCCGTTCCCCGACGCCCTGCAGGAATTCCGTGTGGCGACGAGCGGGCTGTCCGCCCAGAACGGGATGCACGCGGGGGCGTCGGTGAACGCCGTCACCAAGTCGGGCACCAATGCTTTCCACGGCAACGGCTTCGAGTTCCTGCGCGACCGGCGGCTCAACGCGATCAGCCCCTTTGCCGGGATCGGCCCCGACGGCAAGCCCCAGGACGATGGGCTGCTGCGGAATCAGTTCGGCGGGACGCTGGGTGGTCCGATCGCCCGCGATAAGCTCTTCTTCTTCGGCGCCTATCAGGGCACCACGCTGCGCTTCCGGCCCGCCGACCAGATTGCCTGGGTGCCCACGGCCCAGATGCTCGCCGGCGACTTCACCACGGTTGCCTCACCGGAGTGCACCGGCGGCAGGCAGGTCAACCTGGGCGGCGGCTTCGTCAACAACCGCATCGACCCGGCGCTCTTCAGCCCGGCCGCGCTGAACCTGGCGAGGCGACTGCCGGCGACGACCCATCCGTGCGGCGAGATCACGTTCAGCATGACCAACGACAGCAACGAAGGCCAGGCTCTCGGGCGGCTGGATTACCAGCTGAACGCGAACCACTCGGTGTTCGGCCGATACATGGCCACGTTTGTCAAGGCAGAGCCGGCCTACGAGGGCGGGTCGGACAACGTGCTCAAGGCGGAACAGGGCGGCTCCGACAATCTCGCCCACGCGCTGACGATCGGCAACACGATGGTCTTCGGGCAAGCCGTCGTGAACTCGATCCGCGTGGCGTACAACCGCACAACGGTCCACCGGACCCTCACGCCGTACTTCGGTCCGAGCGACCTTGGCATCAAGTTGCACCCCTACCTGCAGGGTCAGATGGCGATCGAGGTCGAGGGCGGCTTCGATGTCGGCGCGTCCCTGGCAAAATGGCGCAACAACTTCTACCAGGCTTCCGACGACTTCACGCTGGTTCGTGGCCGTCACCAGTTGGGTATCGGCGGCAATGTCGCGTACGCGAACGGCCGCTATGTGTCGTCGTCGAGGGCCGCCGGAACCTGGCTGTTCGACGGCCGCGCCAGCGGGCTCGGGCTCGCCGACCTCCTGCTCGGCCGCGTCACCTCGGTGGAGCACGGCGCTGTGCAGGACCTGCCGGTGCGCAGCTGGTATTTCGGGTTCTACGCACAGGACACGTGGCGCGCCACCAACCGGGTGACGTTCAACCTTGGCGTGCGGTGGGAGCCCTTCTTCGGAACGAGCTTGGATAACGGCGCGGTATCGATCTTCAAGCTCGACAACTTCCGCAGCGGCATCAAGAGCAAGGTCTTCGTGAACGCGCCCGCCGGTCTCATCTACCCGGGCGATGACGGGTTTCCGCCCGGGCGGACGGGGCTGGACCGGCAGTGGGACAATGTCTCGCCGCGCGTCGGCGTGGCGTGGGACGTCACCGGTGACGGGCGCATGGCGCTGCGCGCGTCGTACGCATTGGCCTACGACTTCATGTCCAACGACTATCACCAGCTCAACTCCTCGGCGCCGCCGTTCGGCAACCGCTCCCTGATCGTCGACCCGCCCGGACGCATGGACGATCCGTACGGCCACGTCGGCGGCGACCCCCACCCGATCGTGACGAACCGCGACACGGAGTACGTGCCGTTCGGCGCTTTCGGCACGATGAACCCCGACATCAACTCGCCGCGCGCGCAGACCTGGAACGTCACGCTCGAACGGCAGGTCGGCGACAACTGGGGCGTCGCGGTGAGCTATCTCGGAACCTACTCGGATCGGCTGTGGGCACAGAACGCGATCAACCCGGGCATCTACATGGGCCTCGGGCCCTGCGTTCTCGACGGGGTGTCCTACCGGGTCTGCTCAACCAACGGCAATCTGAACGTGCGGCGGAAGCTGTATCAGGAGAACCCGGCCGAAGCCCAGTTCATCGGCGCGATGGATCTGCACGACGACGTCGGCCGGCAGGTGTACCGGGGCCTGAAGCTGTCGGCGCAGCGCCGCTCGGTTCGCGGCCTAAGCCTGAACGCCAATTACACCTGGTCGCGCTGCCAGGGCACGGACACCCCGAACTCCTTCAGCCAGCTCAGCGCCGGGTACACGAACCCTGACGACCCCGAGATGGATTTCGGCTACTGCGATCAGGATCGCACGCACCTGGCGAGCGTCACGCTCGGCGCGGAGTCGCCCGACGTGGGCAATGGCGTCTTGGGCGCGCTCGCGTCACGCTGGCGCGCCGCGGGCATCGTCAGCATCCGCAGCGGAGAGCGTATCAACATCATCACCGGCCGCGACAACGCATTCACGGGGGTGAGGAACCAGCGTCCCAACCAGGTCAGCGCCGATATCTATGCGAATCCGCGGACGCTGACGAACTATTTCAATCGCGACGCGTTTGCCCAGCCGGCAGCCGGGACGTACGGCAATTTTCCACGAAACGGCGCGACCGGACCCAACTACTGGAACGTGGACCTGGCCATCTCGCGCCAGATCGGCGTTGCCGCGACGCAGACACTGGAGCTCCGCGTCGAGGCGTTCAATCTGTTCAACACGTTCAACTGGGGCGTCCCCGCCGCCGTTGGTGCCAACGACGGCGGCAACACCGCGAACCTCAACTCGGGGACATTCGGTCGTATCACCAGCCAGGCTGGCGCCCCGCGCATCATACAGCTGGGGATCAAGTATTCGTTCTAGAGGTCACCCGTGCGGTCAGGGCGCCATCACGTCGTCGGCGTCGTACCACGCCTCGAATCGCCCGACCGGGAGCGGCGGGGGCCGCGCGATGATGCCTCGACGGCCGTCGTGCCCCGGCTTCCGGCGATCACTGTGTCGGGCCCGCGCGCCTGCAGGCGTGCCCGCCACGCCGGTCGCCCACCGGGGACGCCGTAATACCGCAGGAGGTTGATCCGCGACCGCGGCGTCAGCGCCGCCGGGCGCTCGAGCAGCTCGTAACGCCGCGTCGCGGCCAGTCCATGCGGCCGTGCGGCGATCGGGGTCTGCCTGCGATCATCACGTCGGACCTCGACGATTGCGAGAAGGGCCACGTCGATCAGCCTGGGCGCCGGCTGCGCGGGGCGGGCGAGATGAGGCTTCACGGGAAGCGCGTGCGACGTGCGCTCGTTCCTGGCCCGCGCGGCACGACGGTGGCCTTCGTCTCGAAGCCGATCGACGAGGTGAAGACCGCGGACATCGAAGCCCTGCGCGCGTGGTGCCGACAGGAATAGGATGCCGGGAAGACCCGGCGTGGTGTGAAGGGTGGCGAAGCGGATATCAATCGGTTTCTCACGCGCGTCAAGCGCTTCTTCTCATTGGCCGTCGAGCGTGGGCATTGTGATCACCATCCGTTCCGCCGCGGAGGCGTCGGGGTGATCAGGAAGACACGAAAGCTGAATCAGCGCGCGTGCGTCGGCTGGAGCCAGGCGAGGCGGAGCGGTTGCAGCAACATGCAGGGCGCATCTCCGGGCGCTCGTCGTGGCGGCACTGACGACCGGCTGTCGTCGGCGAGTTCCTCTCGATGCAGTGGTCACAGATTCGCCACGACGCGAAGGGGCAACCGCAGTGGATTGTACTGCCGGACACGAAACGAAGACAGCGGAGGGCCACGTCATTCCGATAAGCTCGCGGTTGCGACCGGAGTTCGAGATGCGGCGTCACGCTGTTGCTCGTCGTCTGGACGGGATACGGACAGGGACAAAGACCCAGTGCCGGCCCCGCAAGGGAGACTTGGGAGTACGACATTCTTTATAACGG
>DASTDR010000144.1:0-4268 GCA_035710265.1 Gemmatimonadales bacterium
TCGGTGGCTGCGCGTCGAGTCCGACCGGCGCGCGTCCGGTCCAGGCCTGGACCGCGTCGCGGTACCGTTCTGCGCCGTCCCCCACTGCAAGCGCGGGGTCCCACGGCGTAATCGCGTCGAGCTCCGGTATCGTGAACACACCGGGACTGACGAGAGCCGTGACACTGTCGTCGGAAAACTCGTACACCGCGCCGAACACCTGGCCGCGGAGCGCGTCGTAACAGGCTGCCACGACGTTCACCCCCGCGGCATGGGCGGCCCCGAGCAGGGACGGAATCGCGATCAGCGGCAGCTGACGCTCGTGAGCCAGGCCCTTCGCCGCAGCCCAACCGATGCGCAGGCCGGTGAAACTGCCTGGTCCATCGCCGACGATGATGCGCTTGATGTCCTGCAACGACACGTTGGCGACTGAGAAGACCTCCTGCACCAGCGGCAGGATCTGGGCGGCATGCTGGCGCGAGCCGCGCATCGTACGCGCCACGGTGCGCTCGCCGCTGCTCACGGCGACGCTCGCGATGTCCGTCGCCGTATCGATGGCGAGCATCGTTGCTCGAGTCGCGGCACTCACGGGCGCTCGACCTCGTCGAGGTTGCGGCGGGATTCGTCACCGTCGTAGGACAGCAGGAAATGTCGATCCAGCGGCGGGGCCCAGGGTCCGGCCCGCTCCGGCCATTCGATCAGAATGATCGCGCGCTCGCGCACCATGTCATCGAAACCGAGATCGCGGGCCTCGTCGGGATGACGCAGGCGATAGCAGTCGACGTGATACACAGAAGTGTGGCCGGCGTCATACTGATGAACGAGCGCATACGTGGGACTCGTGGCTGCGCTCGCTCCCAGGCCCCGGCAGATGGCCTGCACGAGCGTCGTCTTGCCGGCGCCCAGTTCCCCCGAGAGCCCGATGACGGCCGGCGCCGCGAGCGTGGCGCCAAGCGCTTCACCGAACCGGTTGAGCTCGGTCGCGGACAGGCGCATCGGAGGCGGGGAGCGGGGCCGCTTTGAGCTCGAGGAGCTGATCGCGCAGCACCGCGGCGAGCTCGAAGTCGAGCTCCTCGGCGGCGGCCTGCATCTGCTGCTCCAGCATGCGAATGAGGGTTTCACGCTCGGCGTCGTCGGCCGGCCGCCGGACGGCCGCGCCGGGCTTGGTCACGCGGGCATCGGCGACCCGCGTCACGAATCGGATGTCGCCCACCGACTTCACGATCGAGCGCGGCGTGATGTTGTGCTCCTGATTGTGGGCCAGCTGCGCCTGCCGCCGCCGGTTCATCTCGTTCAGGGCCCGCTCCATCGAACCCGTCACGCGATCGGCGTACAGGATGGCTTTGCCGCTCAGATGCCGCGCCGCGCGTCCAACAGTCTGGATCAGCGAGCGGTCCGAGCGCAGGAAGCCTTCCTGATCCGCGTCCAGCACAGCCACCAGGGACACCTCGGGGAGGTCGAGCCCCTCTCGCAGCAGGTTGATGCCCACGAGCACGTCGAACTCGCCCAGGCGCAGGCCGCGAATGATCTCTACGCGCTCGATCGCGTCGATTTCCGAGTGGAGATAGCGGACGCGCACCCCGTGCTGCTGCAGGTAGTCGGTGAGGTCTTCGGCCATGCGCTTGGTGAGCGTGGTGACCAGGACGCGCTCGTTCTTCTTTTCGCGCTGGCGGATCTCGCTGAGGAGATCGTCGACCTGCCCCGCCACCGGCCGGATCTCGACCTGCGGATCGACGAGGCCCGTCGGCCGGATGATCTGCTCGACGATGACGCCCTGCGACAGCCGCAGCTCGTCGGCGCCGGGGGTGGCGGACACGAACACCATGCGCGGCACCAGCCCCATGAACTCATCGAACCGGAGCGGCCGGTTGTCGAGCGCGGATGGCAGCCGGAATCCGTAGTCCACGAGCGTTTGCTTGCGCGAGCGGTCTCCCTCGTACATCGCGCCCAGCTGCGGCAAGGTCTGGTGCGATTCGTCGATGATGCAGAGATAGTCGTCGGGGAAATAATCGAGCAGGCAGGCCGGGCGCTCCCCCGACTGCCGGCCTCCGAAGTGCCGCGAGTAGTTCTCGATGCCGGCGCAGCGCCCGACCTCGAGCAGCATGTCGATGTCGAAGTGCGTCCGAGACTCGAGCCGCTGCGCCTCGAGCAGTTTGTTCTGGGCGCGCAGCTCCGTGAGCCGCTCCGCCAGCTCCGTGCGAATCCGCGTAACGGCGCGCTCGATCGTGGCGCGCTGCGTGACGAAGTGCGTGGCCGGGTAGATCGCGGACTTGTCCATCTGCTTGATGACGTTCCCGGTGAGCGGATCGATCTTGGCGATGCGCTCGATCTCATCGCCCCAGAATTCGACCCGGACCGCCTGCTCGTCGTAGGCCGGGAAGACCTCGACGGTGTCGCCCCGCACCCGGAAGGTGCCGCGCTCGAACCCGATGTCGTTGCGCTGGTACTGGACCGCGACCAGGTCCGCGAGAAACGCGTCGCGGCCGCGGTTTTCCCCCTTGTGCGCCGTGACCAGCAGCTCGCGATACAGCTCCGGATCGCCCAGGCCGTAGATCGCCGAAACGCTCGCGACGATGATCACGTCGTCGCGCTCCATCAAGCTCGACGTCGCGCGCAAGCGCAGCCGCTCGATGTCGTCGTTGATCGACGAGTCCTTGGCGATGTACGTGTCCGTCGACGGGACGTAGGCCTCCGGCTGGTAGTAGTCGTAGTAGGAGATGAAGAACTCGACGGCGCTCGACGGGAAGAACGTCTTCAGCTCGCCGTACAGCTGGGCGGCCAGCGTCTTGTTGTGCGACAGCACCAGCGTGGGCTTGCCGAAGTCGGCGACGACGTGCGCCATCGTCATCGTCTTCCCCGATCCGGTGACCCCGAGCAGCGTCTGATATTTGTCGCCACGGCGCAGCCCGGCGGTCAGCTCCCGAATGGCGCGTGGCTGATCCCCCGCCGGCGGCGGCGCGTTGCCGATCTCAAAGGGCATAAGAACGAAAGTTAACCGACGACAACTTCAGCGGGACCGCTGGAGTCCCGCCGGGCAATCTCGGTCACGCCTTTGACCTTGCGGACCGCCTTCAAGACTTTGTGCAGGTGAGTGTGGTTCTCGACCTCGACCAGCACCGAACCGAACACGACGCCATCCTTGGAGGCCAGCTCGGCGCTCCGGATGTTGGTGCCGGTGCCGCTGATCGCCTCGCAGATATCGGCGTAGAGCCCGCGGCGGTCTTCGCCGCTCACCGCCAGCCGCACGACGAACGTCTCCCCTTCGACTTCGCGCCAGTCGATCTCCACGCGGCGCTCCTCGTCGCCTGACAGGGTGAGGAGGTTCGGACAGTCGTTGCGATGAATCGAGATGCCCCGGCCCTGGGTGACGTAGCCGACCACCGGGTCGCCCGGGACCGGCTGGCAACATTGGGCGTAGCGCACCATCAGCCCCTCGACCCCGTGGATCTTGATGCCGCGCCCCAGCCGCAACCGCTCGATCACGCGGCCGAACGCCGTGGGCTTGGGCGGCTGCATGTCGTCAGGCGCGAGGTCCGGGTACAACGCCTTCATGACTTGCCCGAGCTGTACATCGCCGCGCCCGATCGAGGCTTCGACCTGTTCGCCGACGCCGAGTGACAGGGCGTCCGCCGCCTGCGCCAGTTGCTCGGGCGTCGGCGCATCGAGCCGGCGGCGCCGCACCTCGCGGGCCAGAATTTCCCGTCCCAGCGTGACGCTGCGCTCGTGCTCTTCCTGCTTGATCCACTGGCGGATCTTCTGCCGGGCGCGCCCCGTCTGGACATGCGCCAGCCAGTCGCGCGACGGCTTCGCCTGCGGACTCGTGAGCACCTCGATCGTGTCGCCGTTGCGCAATGGCCGGTGCAGCGGACTGATCCGTCCGTTCACGCGCGCCCCGTTGCAGTGCTGGCCGACCTCGGTGTGCACCATGAAGGCGAAATCGAGCGGCGTGGCCCCCTTGGGGAGTCGCTTGACGTCGCCCTTGGGCGTGAACACGAAGATCTCGTCCTGATAGAGATCGATCTTCAGGAACTCGAGGAACTCCTCAGGAGTGTGCGCTTCCTGCTGCAGCTCGATCAGCTGGCGGAACCACGACAGGTGATGGTCCAGCTCGTCGGCGCCCTTGCCGTTTTCCTTATAGAGCCAGTGCGCCGCGATGCCGTACTCGGCGGTCCGGTGCATGTCGCGGGTGCGGATCTGGATCTCGTAGAGCTGGCCGCCGGGCCCGAAGATGGTGGTATGGAGCGACTGGTACCCGTTCGACTTGGGCGACGCGATGTAGTCCTTGATGC
>DASTDR010000145.1:0-32264 GCA_035710265.1 Gemmatimonadales bacterium
GCAGTGGTTCCAGATCGTCGGCTTCATCGTCGGGGTGCTCGTCGCGATCGCCGCAGTCGTCTATCTGTGGCGCCGACGGGCGGCGATCCTCGCCTGGATCGTCGCCCGACCTCGTGGCATCAGAATGGGGATGCTTGCGACGGCCGTCGTCGCCGTGCTGTTTGCGACTGGGTTCGGCGCGGTGAGCTGGAACTACATGCAGCACGACAACGGCTTCTGCACCGGCTGCCACGTCATGAACGTCCCGTTCCAGCGGTTCGCGGGCTCGAAGCACGACTCCCTCAGCTGTCACAACTGCCACCAGCAATCGATCGTCGCGAGTATGCGCCAGCTGTATCTGTGGGTGGCGGCGCGGCCCGATGAGATCGGCGAGCACTCCAAGGTGCCGACACGGGTCTGCGCCAGCTGTCACGTGACCGGCCAAAAGGAGAAATGGCAGCGGATCGCCACGACCGCCGGACATCGAGTCCATCTCGAGTCCGATTCGAGCGCCCTCAACGATGTGCAATGCACGACCTGTCACGGGCTCGAGGTCCATCGATTCGTGCCGGTCGACTCGACGTGCGGGCAATCGGGCTGTCATATCGGCAACGAGATCAAGCTCGGCAAGATGGCCGGTCAAACCGGCTTTCACTGCATTGCCTGTCATCAATTCACCGCCGAGGTGCCGCAGCTGGCGACGCGGGACTCGGCGGCCGGAACGCTTCGGCCGCGAGCCAAAGAGTGTCTCGGCTGTCACGAGATGCGCGCCAAGCTCGCCGACTTCGACCCCGCGCGGGATCCGCACCGGCAGACGTGCGGGATGTGCCACAATCCGCACGAGCAGACGCGACCCGCCGATGCGCTCAAGAGCTGCGCGTCTGCCGGCTGTCATTCCGATTGGCGCGCCGAACCATTCCATACCGGGACCCAGCACGAGCAGGTCGCCGAGCGCTGTTCGCTGTGCCATCAGCCGCATACGGCTTCGGTGGATGCGAGCGACTGCACCGGTTGCCACGCCGAAGTGAATCGGCGCAGCGGCGGGCGTTACCACCTACCGACGGGCTTCGATACGACCAAGGCCCTGCAACGCACGTCGATGATCGAGGCGGCAGAGCCAGAGCTGAAAGGAAAAGGCGACGCGCACCCGCCGCGCGCGGCTCCTGCTCCCACCTTTCTGCGGCCTGCTCCTGCCGACACGTTTTCTCACGAACAGCACAAACAACTCGCCTGCCTTACCTGCCACACCACCAGTCGCGGTCACGGCAGACTCACGTTCGAGGCCCCGCGCGGATGCCAGATCTGCCACCACCAGGCGCCGGCCACGAGTAAGTGTGAATCGTGCCATGCGTCCACTGAGCTGACTGAGCCCAGGCCGCTGACGGTGGCGGTTGCGGTGCGCGATCATGCGGCGCGACCTCGCGCGGTCGGATTCACCCACGCGACGCACGACGACGTCCGATGCGCGCAGTGCCACACCGCCGCAGTGTCCCTCGATCCTCCTGCGGCGGTCGTCACGTGCACGTCCTGCCACGAGGATCATCATCGGGCGCGCCGTGATTGCGCCGCCTGTCACAGCGTGGACGTGCGCGCGGCGCACGCCGATTCGCTCAATGCGCACATCGGTTGCGACGCCTGTCATCGCGAGACCACCGTCGCCGCGCTGGTGCCCGATCGCGGCTTGTGCCTCAGCTGTCACCAGCCGCAGCGCGACCATTACGCCGACCGCGAGTGCACGCCGTGTCACATGCAGGCGACGCCCGAAGGGTATGGCTCCCATCTGCGCAAGGCGGGCGCATGAGACGGCTCAGCCTCGCGCTTCTGCTCGCGGCCGGCCCGCTCGGCCCGCTCGGCGCGCTCGCCGCGCAGGACTACCGGCTGCGGGTGGACGCGCGCGTTCAAAGCGTCTCGTTTCGGGGCGTCGAGCTCGACAGCATTCTCGCGAGCGCCGCGGTCCCGGATTCGACGGGCAGCCTGTACACACCGGACGGCATCGCGGTGACGTGTTTGCCCGGCGAGGCCTACTGCACCTTTTTCCGTCCTGGGGCCCAACTGGTCGGGGCGCCGCTCGTCACGACCGTGGGCGGTTCAGTCTGGGGCTTCGGGCGCGGGCTCAGCGTCCATGGGACCGCCCGGCTGGGCACCGATCTGAGCAGTGACGACGCGTGGCCGGGAACGGAGCCCGCCGCGCAGCTCGTCGAGGGCTATCTCCAGTACGCCGCCGAGCGTCTTACCGCCAAAGCAGGACGCTTGATCAACTACTCGCGATTGGGCACGACTGGATACGACGGCGCGAACGTCACGTGGCGGATCCCGCGGCAGCAGATCACCGTGGCCGGCTACCTGGGCTGGGGATTGGCGCGCGGCGTGGCGCTGCCGGTTACCAGCCCCGCCCTCAATCCGCTCGATGATTTCCAGCCGCTGAAGCGCCAGATCATCGCGGGGTTGGACGCGGACTGGACTTCGCGAATCGCCGATGCGCGTCTCATCTACCAGCGTGAAGTGGATCCCCAGGCGGACAAATTCGTTTCCGAGCGCGTTGCCCTCTCAGGCGCGGTGCGGCCCGCCGCGGGATGGACAGTATCGGGCGGCGCCGAGTACGACTTCGCGGCCGGGTGGTGGGGAAGCGCGGATCTGGCCGTTGGCTACGCGACACGCGCGGTCAGCGGGTTGCTCGAGGCACGGCGCTATCGTCCGCACTTCGACTTGTGGACGATCTGGGGCGCGTTCAGCCCGGTGCCCTATCACTCGCTCCGTGGCAGCGTCACCGTCCGTCCATCCCGCCTGCTGCGGCTCCACGCGCGCGGCGAAGTCTACCGCTTCGATCCGGCGGAAGTCTCGGCACCGCTCGTTCCGTACGAAACCGACGGCTATCGCGCCGAGCTGGGCGCAACGCTCGAGCCAAAGCCGGGATGGATCATCGATGGCGGGTATAGCCGCGAGTTCGGGCCGGGAGCGGCAGCGGTCGGTGGTGGGGGGAGCATCACGTACGCGCCTACCCGTCACACCCGCATCACCGTGTACGGCCAGGTGCACGATCGACCGCTCGAGTTTCGATACAGCCAATCGACGCTGCGGGTGCTGGGCTTCGATGGTGGCACAGAGCTGAACGATCGCGTGCGTCTCTCGGTTGGCGCGCTGCGGTATGCCGAAGAGCGCGACCGGCCCGACGCCGCGGCGTTCGACTGGACACAATGGCGGCTCACCGCGGGCCTGACGCTGCTGTTCGCGCGCGGCGGTGATCTCGAGAACCTTCCTCCCGCAATTCGTCGGGTCCCCAGCGGCAGGACCGGCGCGCGATGATCGCGCTTCTCCTCGTGACCAGTCTCGCGCAGGGCGCGGACTCGAGCGGCTTCGACCATCTGAAGCACAAGGGGTTGTTTCCATTATGCACCACCTGTCACGCGGGCGCGGAAACACAGGGGGCCTCGCTCTGGCCCGCGGCGAACTCGTGCGCGGCGTGCCACGACGGCAAGATCGAAAAGGTCGTCGCATGGAGCCCCCGGACGCAGCCACGGCGTACGAACCTGCGGTTCGATCACGTCGAACACAGCGCTAAAGCGAAAGACAAGCCGGCGCCATGCACCGCCTGCCACACCGAAGCCGGCGCACCGCGGATGGCCGTCCGTCCGCCCGTCGTCGCCCGCTGTCTCGACTGTCACGGCATCCGCACCGCTCATCTCGTTGCCCCGGACTCGGCCTGCGCGACGTGTCACGTTGCGCTCGCGCGCGCGGTGACGCTCACCCGCAGCGACGTGGCGGACTTCCCGGCGCCGCCGTCGCATGACGATCCGCGCTGGCCGGCCAGGGACGGGCACGGCGCCGTGCTCCGGAGCAGCCTGACGACGAACTGCGCCACCTGTCATGCTCAGGAGTTCTGCTACCAGTGCCATGCCGGCGGCACGCCGCCGCGCGTAATCGCGGCGCTGGCGTCCGACCCGCGGTCCACGGCGCTCGCCGCGCATCGCGCGCCGGCGTCTCATGGCGGGAACTTCGCCGATCGCCACGCCGCACCGGCGTCTGCCAGTACCGCGAGTTGCTCCAGCTGCCACCTCCGCAGGGATTGCCTCGAGTGCCATCGGACGACCGCGGCCAATGCGCCCGGCTATCACCCCGGCGGCTTCGTGTCCCGCCATCCCGCGGCCGCTTACGCTCGCGAGACAACGTGCAGCGATTGCCACAGCGAGCGCAGCTTCTGTGCTGCCTGTCATCAGCAGTCAGGGGTGGTCGCGATGCGCGGCTTGCGAACGAGTTATCACGACGCGAATCGATTCTTCAGCGCGGGCCATGGCGGCGCCGCGCGCCAAAGCCTCGAATCGTGCGTCAGCTGTCACGCGGAACGGGATTGCCTGACGTGCCACTCGGCACTGGGCGGCCGGCACTACAACCCGCATGGGCCCGGGTTCGACGCGGAGCGGCTGCGGCGCAAGAACATCCAGATGTGCACGGTCTGCCACGGCACGTCCGTGCCGGCGCAATAATCTCACCCGCGATTCACGCTCGCTTCATTCGCGGCTGCGCATATTCATCGCGGCCACCAGAGAGATGGCCCGTGCGGGATCCGACGCAAGCCATCGGCCGCATGTTCACCGGGTAGACGCTAGAGCTTCCGGTCCAGGAACGCGAAATCCGATGGCCTCCAGCCCTCGTTCGATGTCCCAACGGGGGCTGCTTGTTTTTTTTTCACGCGCGTTTCAACGCCGATTCACACCGCCGCAACTAGGTTGCAGCCGCTACGAAGGCGATCACACTGACGCGGAGGTGAATCTCATGTTTGGAGTGACGCGGAAGTTCCCAGGCGATCCCTGGGCCGAGCTCCTGTATAATCTGGAGCGGCGGATGGGGCGCGTGTTCCCCGAGCCCTATGGCGCGTTCAACTGGCAGTTCGGCGATGTGACGACCGCGGCCTGGACGCCGGTCGTGGACATCTTCGAGGAGATCGGGCATCTGCGCATCGTCGCGGAAATCCCGGGCGTGAAGCCCGACGCCGTCAAGATCCTCGTCGAGAACAACGTCCTCACGATTCAGGGCACCAAAGAGCAGCTCGCCGAGCAGAAGGCCGAAAAGGTGCATCGCTATGAGCGGACCTATGGCGTGTTCGAGCGTAGCTTCACTCTTCCGGCCACGGTGGATGCCACCAACATCAAGGCAACCTATGAACTGGGTGTCTTGACGGTCATCCTGCCCAAGGTCGAGATGGCGAAGCCGCGGGAGATCAAGCTGGAGATCGTCCCCGAGAAGAAGCTGAAAGCGTGATGGTCATGTCCCGATTGCGGGGCAACGCAATGCCCCCGGCACGCCAGGTGTCGGGGGCGTTTCACTCAGATGGTTTTTGCGGCGGTATTGATGCCCAGCAGGGTATAAAGCGGACACATGCGGAACAGCGCGGTGCCGAGGAAGATCAATGCGATGAACCCGATCCCCAGCGCGACCAACGGGCGGGCTCCAAGGATGCCTGCGAGAACGAGCAGCGCGAGCCCGACAAACCCGCGAATTCCAGCGTCACGCAAGCCCACGTTTCGACTCCGCATACGGTGCTCCTCAATGAAATGCCTGGTTTCAATGTGGGCTGCCCTCCCTGAACCCGCGCTCAACCGCTGGTGAAAGCGTCTTCATCCAGCCTTGGCAGCGCGGCACGAGGCGCTAGGTTGTGACCATGACTGAGCCCCGCGCCACTGCCACCGTGGCATGCCCCTTTTGCCAGACGCTGAACCGCGTCGCCATGGCGCGCGTGGCGGACCGGCCCAAGTGCGGCAATTGCAGCAAGCCGATCCTGCTGGACCGCCCCATCGCTATTTCGGATTCGGTGTTCGACACGGTCACGACGGATACGACCGTGCCGGTCGTGGTGGATTTCTACGCCGATTGGTGCGGGCCCTGCAAGATCATGGCGCCGCTCCTGGATGATGTCGCGCACAAACGGGCGGGGCAGATCCTGTTTGCCAAGATCGACACCGATCGCAATCCCCTGACTGGGCCGCGGTTCGGCATCAGGGGGATTCCCACGTTGATCGCGTTCCGAAACGGGGAAGAAGTCGCCAGACGGGTAGGAGCGGTGCCGCCCGCGGAGCTGGAAAGCTTCCTGAACGGACTCTAGCCGGACCAGCGGAATGTCGCGACCGCGCTCGGAGGAAGCACATACTGGAGCCCACGGCCGCGCCAGCGAACACTAAACTGCCGCGGTTCAGCCGTCGTGTTCACCACGATCAGCACCGAGGAACGGTCCGGATTGCGGAACGCGACATTTTCGAGTCCTTCCACCGGACCAGACGACGCTACGCGGCGCGCTCCCGGCTTCACGAACCGGCTCGCGTGCGCGAGCGCGTAGTACTCGACGTTGCGGGTGATCGCGCCCGATTTGGAGTCGATCGTCACCACCCCACGACAATTGCCGCAGCCGCCCAGGTGCGGTCCGTGCGTCTCGTCGAGCGCCAGGTTCCAGAGCAGCACCCCGCGCGCCCAGTTGCGCGTCGTCCCGATGATCAACTGTTGCACGTTCCAAACGAGATTGTCCGCGAACTTGGGCGCCCACTCGCCGCCGGAGCATTCGGTGAAGTAGGCGTCCACGGCGGGGAACGAGTCGTGGACGATCGACTGCGCCGTCACATCGCCGCCATAGCAATGCCAAGCAACACCGTCGACGTATTGGCGCGCCAGACTGTCCCGCAACACGGCGAGCGGCGACTGCGGCTCGTCCCAGTTGTGATCCCAATCGAAGATCAACGTCCTGGCGCCACTGCGCGCGAGCCGCGGGCCGAGGAACTCACCGATGAACCGGGCACGGGCCGGCGGGTCCACGCGCATGCCCGGGTAATCACCGGGCTCGAAATGCGGCTCGTTCTGAATGGTCAGTGCGAAAATCGGGACGCCCTCGGCGGCGTACGCGTCCACGTAGCGGGCCAGGTATTCCGCAAACGCCTCGTAGGCGTCAGGACGCAGCGAGCCCTTGATCAGCCTGTCGGTCGTCTTCATCCAGGCAGGCGCGCTCCAGGGGGATGCCATGACGGTGAGCGCGGGATTGATCGCCCGCGCACGCCGCACCACCGGCAGCCGGTTGGCGCGGTCCGGTTCGATCGAAAACCGCGCCAGTAGCGGATCGCGCTGCCCGCGCGGCATGTCGTCGAACGTGTAATGGTTCGGCGAGAAGTCGGACGCGCCGATCGTCAAACGTGTGAAGCTGAGCCCGATGCCGCTATCGGGGTCGAACAGTTCTCTCAGGAGCAGGTCGCGCTGCTCGGCGGGCAAGCCGTTGATGAGGATCGCCGACGCGTCGGTGAGCGCCGCGCCGAATCCAACCATCTCCTGAAAGCCACCGGTGTCGGCGATCTCGATGATGGGGAAATCCGCTGACCAGCCGGCGGAAAACGACAGGTCCGGCTCTCGCGACAGGAGTTTTTGCTGATCGCCGGTCGTAACCCAGACCGCAGCGCCGCGACCGCTGCACGCCGACATCAGCGCGAGCGCGAACGCCAGGACGGCACGCACGACGTGGAGGCTTACTGCTTCCCGGCGAGCTGGCGCAGCACGTACTCGAGAATCCCACCGTGCCGGTAGTACTGCAGCTCTTGCGGTGTGTCGATGCGGACGAGAACCCTGAAGCTCGTGGCCTTGCCGTCGTCCGTGCGTGCCGTGACCGTCAGTTCCTTGGGCATCGCCGCGAGGCCCGGAATGTCGTAGCGCTCTTTGCCGGTGAGGCCGAGCGAGGCGGGATTCTGTCCGGGCATGAACTGCAGCGGCAGGATACCCATTCCCACCAGGTTGGAGCGGTGAATGCGTTCGAAGCTCTCGGCGATGACGGCGCGAACGCCCAGCAGGCGCGGGCCCTTCGCCGCCCAGTCGCGCGACGAGCCCGAGCCGTACTCCTTGCCGGCGAGCACGATCAGCGGCGTCCCTTCGGCCGCATACTTGAGCGACGCGTCGTAAATCGACATCGCTTCGCCCTCCGGCAGATGAACGGTGAACGGTCCCTCGGTCCCGGGCGCGAGCAGGTTCTTGAGCCGGACGTTCGCGAATGTCCCGCGCACCATCACCTCATGATTGCCCCGCCGCGCGCCGTAGGAGTTGAAGTCCAGCGGCTGGACCCCATGATGGATGAGGTACTGTCCCGACGGGCTCGTCTTGCGAATCGAGCCCGCGGGCGAGATGTGATCCGTGGTGATGCTGTCGGCGAGCAGGCACAGCACGCGCGCACCGAGGATGTCCCGTACCGGTCCCGGCTGCGCGGGCATGCCGTCAAAGTAGGGCGCGCGGCGGATGTAGGTCGACTTGGGCTCCCACTCGAAGCGGTCGCCTTCGGGAACCGGAAGCCCCCGCCAGCGCTCGTCGCCGTCGAACACCTGCCCGTAGCTCTTGTGGAACATGCTCGACTTGATCGAGCTCGCGATCACGTCGGCGACTTCCTTGGATGACGGCCAGATGTCGCGCAGGAATACCGGCTTCCCATCCTGGCCTTCACCGAGCGGCTCGTTGTGGAAGTCGATGTCGATCCGGCCTGCCAGCGCATACGCGACCACGAGCGGCGGTGAGGCGAGGTAATTCGCGCGCACTTCCTGCTGGATCCGGCCCTCGAAATTGCGGTTCCCGGAGAGCACCGAACAGACGACCAGCTCGCATTCCGTGATGGCCGCCGACACCGGCTCCGGCAGCGGCCCCGAATTTCCGATGCACGTCGTACAGCCGTAACCGACCAAGTGGAAGCGCAGCTGCTCGAGCGGCTTCATGAGGCCGGCCTGCTTGAGGTAATCGGTCACCACTTTGGATCCCGGAGCGAGACTCGTCTTGACCCAGGGCTTGCTGCGCAGGCCGCGCTCGACCGCCTTCTTCGCCATGAGGCCCGCGGCAACCATCACCGAGGGGTTCGAAGTGTTCGTGCAGCTCGTGATCGCCGCAATGACGACCGAGCCGTGCCGCAATTCGTGCTCGACGTCGTCGATGCGCAGCCTGGCGTGCGTTGGGCGTGAAGGCGCGGGCGCGACCAGGCCGGCCTGGCCACCTTCGCCTTCCCACCGGCCGACCGGTGTCTGACCCGCGGAGACAGCCGCGACGACGGCCGGCGGTGTCGCGGGCTTGACCAGCGTCGGCAGCGCTTCCTCGAACTTGCGGGGTATTTCCCGCAAGCCGACGCGGTCCTGCGGGCGCCGCGGTCCCGCCATGCTCGGCTCGACCGTCGCGAGGTTCAGCTCGAGCGTGTCCGTATAGACCGGGTCCGGGGCCTCCGGTGTGTGGAACAGCCCCTGTTCCTTCATATACGCTTCGACCAGCTGCACCTGCTCGGCCGGCCGCCCCGTGAACTGGAGGTAGCGCAGCGTTTCCTGGTCCACCGGGAAGATTCCGATCGTGGCGCCGTACTCGGGCGCCATGTTGCCGATGGTCGCGCGGTCGGCGAGCGGCAGCGTAGCGACGCCCGGTCCGAAGAACTCGACGAACTTCCCAACCACGCCCTTCGCACGAAGCATCTGCGTGATCGTCAGCACGAGATCGGTGGCGGTCGCGCCCTCGGTCAAACGTCCGTGAAGTCGGAATCCCACGACCTGCGGAATCAACATCGACACCGGTTGCCCGAGCATCGCCGCTTCGGCTTCGATTCCGCCGACACCCCAACCGAGCACACCAAGCCCGTTGATCATCGTGGTGTGGGAATCAGTACCAACGAGGGTGTCCGGATACGCTTGGAGCGGCCCGTCCGCCCGTCCGCCCGTCCGCCCGTCCGACGTAAACACGACTCTGGCGAGATACTCGAGATTCACCTGATGCACGATCCCGGTATCGGGAGGGACGACCTTGAATCCGGAGAACGTCTTCTGCGCCCAGCGCAGCAGCGCATAGCGCTCGCGGTTGCGCTGAAACTCGAGGTCGGCGTTCACTTGGAAGGCGGTCGGCGTTCCGAACTCGTCGACGATGACGGAGTGATCGATCACCAGCTCGGCCGGCAGCAGCGGATTCACCCGCTTGGGGTCGCCGCCCATCGCGACCATCGCATCGCGCATCGCGGCCAGGTCCACCACCGCGGGCACGCCGGTGAAATCCTGGAGCAGGACGCGCGCCGGCATGAACGCGATCTCTTCGTCCGGGAGTTTGCGAGGATCCCACTTCGCGAGCTTCTCGATATCCGAGGGCTGCACGACCCGGCCATCTTCGAGGCGCAGTAGATTCTCGAGCAGGATCTTGAGCGAATAGGGCAGGCGCGCGATCGACAGGCCGCCCCGTTCCAGCGCGTCGAGACGGTAGATTTCGTACGAACGGCCGGCCGCTGTGAGGGTCGCGCGGCTGCCAAGACTGTTGCTGCTCACTGCGGCAACACCTTCACGGCGACGACGAAGTACTCCGTTTCCCCGAAGCACGTGGTCGGAATCCCTTTGTGCTGCTGATAGGTCAGCGCGACGCGCCGGCCCAATGACTGATTGATGTGCTCAGCTACGGCGTCATCCCGCACGGTGAAATAGAATTTCTCCGGATTGGTCCCCGGCATGGACACCATCGCGAGCTCGCCTTCCCACGTCTTACACAGCCAGCCCCGCCGCGAGAATTTCTGCACGAAGCCCGCGCGTTCGCCTTCCGAGAAGCTCCAGTTGAGCGCGGACCAGGTGTACAGGACGAAGAGCAGGATCGGCGTCAGCAGGATACCCGCGATGATGAGCTTGCGTTTGCGGGTGAGCTGGAAGTTCCATTTGAGATTCACGGAGCGGAATCTACCTCGTACGTTTCGGTGCGATAAGGCGTAAACCCGCGCGCGAGGTAATTCGGCAGGGCATTAGGATGATCCAGCGTGCAGGTATGCAACCACACGCGCTTGGGTGCCAGCGCCCACGCATCCCGCACGGCGCTGGAGAGCAAATGTTTACCGAAGCCACGTCCGAACTCGGCCGCGACAATGCCGAAGTAGGCGATTTCGACGGAATCATCCTCGATCACCCGTCGCAGCTCGTACCATCCCGCCAGATGGGCCTTCTGCTTCCCGTTCTGCCGCGTCGCGACGAAGAGATGAATAGCGGGATCCGCGAGGTGCTCGGCAATCTGCGCGTCCGTCCAGCCCCAGCGATCGCGCCAGTGAAAGGCCTCTCCCACGATCTGATAGCACATGCGGTACAGCTCGGGCCGGGGCCGGGCCGCACGCACGACCCGAACATCGGGAAAGTCCCCGAATGCGGCCTTGAACTGGGGCCGGTCCTTGAGCTCCAGATAGGTTCGAGTGACGCGCATGTCCGATGTAAGCTATCGGCTATCGGCTATCGGGCGAAAACCCGATAGCCGATACCCGGTAGCCGATAGCATATTTGGCACCATGACCTTCAACAAAATGGGCACCCTGCCACTGCCGCTCGCGCTCCACCTCGCAACGCACACGGTGATCGGATTGTTCTGCGCGTTTGCGGGCGGATTGAATCTGATCGACCCCGTCAAGATCATTCCGAATGCGATCATCTTCCTCGGCCTGGCCGGCTTCAGCTGGGGATATGTATTCGGCATTCTGATGGCGCGGAAGGAAGTGCTCGGTCTGGGGCTCATCGCCAGCCTGGGTTACATCGGCGCCGGGATCTGGCAGCTGGGCCCGCATTGGCCCCTCGGGACGCTGCTGCTTGCCATCGGCGTCTACGGCCTGGCGACCCTCGCGCTGTACCGCCGGCAGATCCTCGAAGCCTAGCCGATCACGGTTTCCTGCACGGGGGCGGCGGGCAGCTCCACGATGAATTTCGCGCCCCCGAGCCCCGTCGAGTCTTCCAGCCAGATTCGTCCGCCCACTTCGGCGACGACGCGCTGACAAATCGATAAGCCGAGTCCCGATCCTTCATCGGGACTCTTCGTGGTGAAAAACGGATCGAAAATGCGGCTGCGCACCTCATTGGGGACTCCCGGACCAGAGTCCTCGACGGTCAGCCGCACCCATCCCTCGCGTGCTTCGGTCCCGAGCTCGACCACCGCGTGCGGCCGGCCGCGCACCGCGTGCTCGGCATTAGTCACCAGATTGATCACGACCTGCTGCAGGTCCTGGCCGAGGCCCAGCACGGCCTCGGCACCCTGATCCATGCGCGTGCGGACCTCGATATTTTCACTGCGGAGCACGCGCTGGCGAATCTCCGCGACGTCGCGCACGAGATCGTTGAGCTGCACGCGCACCGGCGTGCTGTCCGCGCGCCGCGCGAGCCGGAGCAGGCTGCGCACGATCCGCGCGGCGCGGTCTACTTCGCGCACGATCGTGGCTGCCGCGGTGCTGGCCTCGGTGTCGCGCGTGGCGCGTCCCAGCAGCTCCGCCTCCATGCGGATGGCGGTGAGCGGGTTGTTCACTTCATGGGCGACGCCGCTCGCGATTTCACCGACCGTCGCGAGCTTTTCGCGCGCGATCAGCTCGCGCTGCGCCCGCAGCTCCTCCGTCCGATCGTACAGCGCGATCAACAGGTCCTGTGACCCCAGGCCGCGAAGATCGGTAACGGTGCAATCGCACACCCGCCGCTCGCCGCCCCGCGGCTGGGTCACCAGCACCCGCCCGTGCCACGGCTGTCCCTGCGGCCGGCCCTGCAGCATCAGGCGGACGGTGAGGCCGCTGGGTGAGAGACCGAGCTTCTCGAGATGATGGCCAATGGCCGCGTCCTTGGTTTCCAGCCCGAAGACTCGAATGGCCGCTTCATTCACCTGGCGAACGGTCCCCCCCGTGTCGACCACCGCCATGGGCAGCGGACTGGCGTCGACGATTGCGCGCGCCCGATCAGCGGCGGCGCGCGTCGCGGCGACCGCTTCGGACAGCTCGAGGCCGCCGGCAATGTGCGCGGCAACGGCGGACACGTAATGCAGATCGTTCAGCCCGAAGGGCGGTGTGGCCGCCGCCCGCTCCCCATGGTAGCGCAGCAGACCGACGGCGCCGACCGTTCCCTGCGACGTTCGGAGGGGAGCGATCACGGCCGCGCGCACCGCGGTCGCGAGCGCCTTGGCGATCGGGCTCGCATCCTCTTCTTCACGCAGATCCGGAGTCAGCAATGCCTCGCCGGTCCGGACCACGCGACCTGTGGCGCTGGTTTCCAGTCCAAGGACCAGTCCTTCGACCGCAGTCGCCTCACCCAGCGCCGGCGAGATGATCAGGCTTTCTCCGTCCGGCTGTTTCAACGCGACAAAGGCGCCTTGCGCCCCGACCAGCTCCATCAGGCTCTGCAGCGTGTAGCGCAGCAGGAGCTGCGTTTCGGGAGCGGCCAACAACCAGCGGGCCAGCTCGACCACGAAGGAGCCGAGCCGGCGCTCGCGCTCGAGCGCCACGCGGCTTCCGACCATCACGGCGAGCCGCGACGCAAACTCGATCGCCGCTTCCAGCTCCGTTACGGGCAACGCCGCTGGCGCGCCGGCCAACGTCGCCTCCACGTGCCGCCCGTCGGGATCCCGCCAATGCGCGGTGAGGGTGCGGCCGGAGCGATTGTCGCTCCCAGCGTGGGCCGAGCCGCTCTCGTTGATGCCCTGGTACCGAATGGTCAGACGCGCGCCGCCGGCCCAGTCGCTCAAAATGCCGGCGGCGGCAGTCCAGAATTCGGCTGAGCTCTTGGCGCCGCTTGCGTAGCGCAGCAGCGTCTGCAGGGCGTCACGCATTGGAGCACGAATATAGGGAACGCCCGCCGTTGTGACGGGCTTGTGACACACCGGTGTTGACCCCGAGCGGCCCGCGTAAGTACCATTCCCTCATGACGTTTTGCGCCTGCGCTCTCACCATGATGATCAATCCCGGGAACCGAACCGGGGGGATGGGCGCTAGCTGAAGCGAATGCAACCAGTCGCACACGCACAGAGCGGCCCGCCCCACAACGGAGCGGGCTTTTTTGTTGCGACGCCGTCAACGAAGGGAGACGTAATGAAGCGGCATTACCTGCTGGCCAGTGACTTCGATCAGACCTTGAGCTTCAATGACTCCGGCATCGTGCTGAGCGAGATGCTCGGCATCAGCGGATTTCGAGAGAAAGTTGCGGCCCTCTCCAATCAAAATCTCGTGCAGCAGGGCGCCGAGCTGGCCTATCTGCTCGCGCAGGACCCCGAATACCGGCGCGTCACGCGCAATGACCTGCGCGAGGTGGGCCGTCGCGTGCGGCTCAAACGCAACGTCGATCTGCTGGCGCGCCTGCTGGCGCAGGGCATCGACGGCCATCGCTTCGATTTCTACGTGATCTCCGCCGCGCCGGAGGACGTCGTGCTCGCGGCGCTCGACGGGATCGTGCCCGCCGATCATGTCGTCGGCACCCGCTTCCGGTTCCACCAGGACAGCGGGCAGATCGATTCGTTGATCCGAGTGGCGGGGGGCTACGGCAAAGTCGCGGCGGTGGAAGAAGTCCGCGCCCGGCACCTGGTACCACGCGATCAGGTCATCTACGTCGGCGACGGGCAGTCCGATATTCACGTGATGCTGCACGTCAATCGCGGCGAGGGCCTCACGATTGCCGTCTCCGAGGCGCGGGAAGTGGCGCACATCGCCAAGCGCACGATCATCAGCGATGACGCGCTGTCGGTGATGGTTCCGGTGCTCGAGGAGATTGCGGGCTTCGGGGCGAGCCAGATCCGCGCATTATTCGAGGGTCAGGGGCTCGTAATCCAGGAATGGGATCGCGTGCGCACCGATTGGCTGACAATTCGGGACGGCGCCGGCGACGGTGCGATACGGCTCGCCACGGGGACCTGACCGGCGCCGGGACGGGGTAAGGGGGGGCTAGGGCGCCGGGCGCGCGTTCCCGCCGTCGGCCACGAACTTCCAGCGGCCGTCCCGTTGGCGCTTCCAGATCGTCAAATACTTGCTGTACTGCTTGAGGCTCTCGATCGTCGCCTCCCCTACGGTGCAGCCGAGATCGCCGGACTCGGCGATCACCGCCGCGACCGGCCACCAGGCGAGGACCGCACCGCTGGGGAATTCGTCGAACGCCGCGCCGATTGCCTGAGCGCCTTCATTCATCCTCGGGCCACCGCCGAAGGAGATGGCATCTTCACTCGCGTAGCCGAGGAATGCCCGCTTGGCCCCCTGGGCGACCGACAGCGCGGCGAACGCCGAGTCGGCGCGCATGAGCTCGCTCGGGTCTCCGGGGCCTCGCACGGGACTCGCGGTTGCCGGGACGCGCACCGGGGGGGGCGGCAATGAGTCGTTGACCGGCGCCATTCTCGTGCGAGCATACGCGACGATGCGCCAGTCGTGGGGTTCTTTCAGCCAGCACGCGAGGTATTTCGCGCGATTGCCGCTCGAGCGCAGGTAGCCGTAGCTGTAGCCCAGCCGGCCGTCCGCGGACACGTCGGCGAAGGTCGGTGTCCACGTGACGTGCCCTGCGCTGTCGGCGGCTTCGAGCACCGGCCGGATCTTGTCCGTCCCCCGCAGCAGTGGCGCCCCCGGATGCAGATACGCGGCCTGCTCGCTGAGCGCGGGCAGAAATCCCTTCGTCAGACCGAGCGTCTCACTACGCTCGGCAAGAGCTCGATCGGCGTTGAGCAACGCTTCGCGGTTTGCGGTACGGTCCGAGGCGGCGGCGACGAGGGGCAGGGCAAGCAGCACGTGACGCATGGGTGGCCTCCGGGAGTATCCCAATCTGAGGGCGGCGCGCGGCGGCTAGTAGGGCCGAGCGTTACGGTGACGTGAAGTTCACACACTTCTGACCGCACCTGCCGCGTGACCTGTCCTAGCATGCTACAATGAAGATGATGAAGCGGGCGCTGATCGTTTTTGGGGCGTGGACGGCAGTCGCGCTGTTGTTCGCGATTCAGATGCATTTCCAGGCGAACAGCGGGGAGGTGCAGCCGCGCTCCTGGGGCTGGATCCTGGCGTGGCAGCTCACCGGCTGGTGGACCTGGGCGCTGTTTACGGCGCCCGTGTGCGCCTTCGCCGCCTGGGCGGTGCGCATCCGGCGTCCAGTCATGGTCGTTGCGGCGCACCTTCCGGTTGCGATGCTCACGGCGGTCGCGTGCGCCGGATTCGAGGGCGGACTCAAGACGGTGCTGGGACTGTGGCGCACCCCGCATACCGTGCTGAGCGGGATCACCGACGGGATCGAGATCTGGTGGACGTTTAATATCCTGGTCTATGCGATGATCGCCGGGTTGTATCACGCGTGGCGCGCCACTCGACTCGAAACGCAGCTGGTGCAGGCGCGGCTCGACGCGCTCGTGGGGCAGCTGCAGCCGCACTTCCTCTTTAATACGCTGCACACGATCTCCGCCTTCGTGCTCGAAGATCCGAAGCAGGCCAACCGGATGATCACGCGGCTGTCGGAGCTGCTCCGGCAATCGTTCAACCGGGAGCGCGGACCCCTCGTCACGCTCGAGGAGGAGCTCGAGCTGCTCGATCATTATGTGGCGATCCAGGAAGCGCGGTTCGGCGATCGGCTCCGGGTGACGTTCCGGGTGGATCCGCGCGCGGGCCCCGCGCTGGTCCCGACCCTGCTGCTGCAACCGCTGGTCGAGAACGCCATCCGGTACGGCGTCGCCCCGAACGGTGGCGCCGCGGAAGTGGAGATTGCCGCGACCCGCCGGAACGATCGACTCCATCTCGAGGTGCGCGACAACGGGCCCGGCGTGAACGGCGGCAAACGTGTGGACCCCCATAACGACAGCAACGGCTCGGGCAGCGGGCTGGGGATCGCGAACACGCGCGCCAGGCTCCAGGAGCTGTATGGCCCGGGCTATCGGTTCGAGCTGACGAACACGCCCCAACCCGGTCACGGCGCCCTCGCCACGATCGAGATTCCGTTTTCCGACCATGCGCGCGGTCATCGTTGACGACGAAGCGCCGGCGCGGCGCCGGTTGCGGGGCGTGCTCCAGCAGATCAACACCGTCACGCGCATCGACGAGTGCGCCAGCGGGCGGGACGCCGTCGAGCTACTGAAGCGCGGCGCGCCGGATCTCGTGTTCCTCGACATCCAGATGCCCGACCTCGACGGGTTTGCCGTGGCGGCGGCCGCGAGCGACACGCGCCCGCCGGCGATCATTTTCGTGACCGCATACGACGAGCACGCCGTGCGGGCGTTCGAGATCCAGGCGTTCGACTACCTCTTGAAGCCGTTCGATGACGAGCGCGTGGTCGCGACCGTGCGGCGCGCCGAGGATTTTCTCGACTGGATCCGCCGGGAAGATGTGGGGGTCGGCGACCGTCCCGCTCCGGCGCTGCGTGGCTTCGGCGACGTCACCGTCGACTTCGCGACTCACCAGGTGAAGCGCGGCGGGCGCGCGATGGACCTGCGCCCCAAGGAGTACGCGCTGCTCGTGGCGCTGCTCGAGCGCGGCGGGCGCGTCGCGAGCCGGCTCGAGCTGCTGCGGGAAGTCTGGGGCTACGCCGAGGATGTGATGAGCCGCACCGTGGACACCCACATCGCGATGTTGCGCCGCAAGCTCGAGGCCGACGCGGCCCATCCGCGCCACATCGTGACGGTGCGGACGTTCGGCTATCGGATAGAGCGATAAGAAGGAGCAGGGAGCAGGGAGCAGGTCTAACGAAATAACAGACGGTCCGTGATACGCTCCGCAATCGCTTGTGGCTCACCACTCGATCGGTTGGTGAGAATTACGATCGTTAGCTGTCGATCGGGGAACCGCAGAATCGCGTTGCGGAAGCCGCTCGTCTCGCCGGTGTGGCGCCAGCGCTTTTCCCCGCGATAGCGATCGACGAACCAGCCGAATCCATACTCGCTCGGCCCGCCGGCTAGCATCGGCGGCGTCGTCGCCTCGACGAGCGACGCGCGGTCGATCAACTGGTCGCCCGCCCCCCCCAGAGCCCGGTCCCACAGGACCAGATCGTCCACGTTCGAATAGATCCCGCCGTCGCCCAGCGTCGCGCTCGTCACGCTCTGATCGGTCTGGATGAATGAGCCGCTGCGCGGCGAATACCCGTACGCGCGGCGCGGCACCGTATCGCTGCCTTCCACGTGTGCGACCGATGACCGCATGCCCAGCGGGCCGAAGATGCGGGTGCGGAGGAACTCCGGATACGACATCCCCGACACGCGTGCCACGATCATGCCAAGCAGGACGTAGCCGGAATTGCTGTAGCAATAGGCCACGCCGGGCGGCGTCGAAAGCGAGTCTTTCGACGCGACCAGTGTGAGCACATCGTCGTCGTTGAGCTGCGTCGTGCGGTCCGCCGGGATCAGCGCTTCATAGTCCCATAGTCCCGAGGTGTGATTGAGCAGATGCCGCACCGTGACCGGTTGCGCCGCGGGCGGCAGTTCGGCGAGGAAATCGCGAATCGGCTGGTCGTACCGAAGCTTACCGTCCTGGGCGAGCAGCATCACGGCCATCGCCGAGAACTGTTTGGAGACCGACGCGAGCCGGTAGTTGGTCTCCGGCGTTGCCTCGATATGGCGCTCGAGATCGGCCATGCCGTAGGCACGGCGGACCACGACCTGGCCGTTCTGGATCACGACCACGCTCGCGCCCGGCACGGTGCTGCCGGTGTAGGCCGCGAGCAGCGAATCGACCGCCTGCGTCAAATCAGTCGCCACGCGGGATTTCCCTCCGCTGGCGCACGCCTGGAGGAGGCAGACGCTCAGGATTTGGAAGCGGCGTACCAATCTTTCCAAATCTCCTCTGCCGGGCCGATCGTCAACTGCTGCTGGTTGCGCACAAGGGGCATGCGGAGCAGCAAGGGCTCGAGGCTCAGCTTCTCCAGCCAGCGCTCGTCGCCGAGGATCGCGGACCGGAGTCCCAGCTCGGCGAAGCGCTTCGACTCACGGTCGATCAGCGCGGCGATGCCGAACTTCTGCGCGAAGCGCCGCAGCTCGCCGACGGACGCGGCTTTCTCGTTCAGGTCCACAAAGTGGACCTTGATGCGCCGCTCGGCGAAGAATCGGAGCGCGGCGCGCGTGTCGGCGTTTTTGCGGATACCGAAGATCTGCACTTCCATCGGGCCGTAATATATTCCGCGCCACCATGAGCCCCAGATCCAAGATCTTGACCGCTGCGGTGCTGTTTTCGACCGGCGGCGCGGCCATCAAGTTCTGCGGCTTCGGCGCGTGGCAGTTGTCCGCGTTCCGCGCGACGCTCGCCCTGATCACGATCCTGATCGTGCTCCCCGAGGCGCGGCGCGGGTGGAGCTGGCGCACGGTCGTGGTTGGGATTGTCTATGCCGCGACGACGCTGTTGTTCGTGCAGGCGAACAAACACACCACGGCCGCGAGCGCGATCTTCCTGCAGGCGACCAGCCCGCTGTTCATTCTCATGCTTGCGCCGCTGTTGCTCGGCGAGCACGCGACGCGCCGTGATCTGTGGCAGATGGTGGTCATCGGCGCTGGGTTCGGCCTGTTCTTCCTCGGAATGGACCGGGCCTCTGCGACCGCCCCCAATCCGGCTTTGGGGAACATGCTCGCGGCAATATGCGCGCTGACGTGGGCGTGTACCGTCATTGGGTATCGATGGTTGTCGGGGCGTGGGGGCTCCGTCGCGGCCGCCGCGGTCTCGGGCAATCTCATCGCGGCGCTGATCGCGTTCGTGATGGCGCAGCCCTTGGTGGCGGGCCGGCCCGTCGACTGGGGTGTGATCCTGTTCCTGGGCGTCTGCCAGCTCGGAATCCCGTATCTGTTCCTCGCGCGAGCGGTTCCACGAGTGCGCGCAATCGAGGTGAGCCTCTTCCTTCTTATCGAACCGGTGCTGAATCCCATCTGGGCGTGGCTGGTGCATGGTGAGACGCCGGGCGCTGCGACGCTGGCGGGTGGCGGCGTGATCTTGGGAGCGACGGTGGTCCGCGCGGTGGTCGATGCGCGGCAGGCACGCGAGTCGCTCGTGGCCTGAATGAAAACGGGCCCGCGTGTGGGCGGGCCCGTTCTGCTCAGGCCTGCGAAGGACCTACTGAATCGCTCGCAGCGCGTTGACGCGCCCGCTACCGTAGAAATCATCATTCCCCGGCTTGCCCAAATCGTCGGCTGATTGCCGCAGCCGCCGCTCGACCGCGTCCGGTCCGATGCGGCCAAACTTGCCGATGATCAACGCAGCCACACCGGCGACGGCGGGGGATGCCATGCTCGTACCCTCCGCGAAGCCGTAGTTACCATTACTTGTGCCGCGAATCGGGGCGAAGACGAAGTCGAAGGCAAAGCAATTTGTTGTGACCGGGGGTCCACCACCAATGCGTGGTTTGGTACACAGCTGTGCCAGTGGGCGGAATTCATCGTTGCCACCGGGAGCGGCAAAGTCGACGGCCGATTGGCCAAAGTTCGTGTACGAGGCAGGCTGATCGAGGTCAGTGGCACCGGCCGCCCAGCCCACGGGGCCGGTCGCGGAAACCGCGATCACGTGCGGTGCCATCGCCGGCAGGAACATCAGGTCATTCGTCTTATCGAGGTTCGTTGCGCTGTTGCCGAGTGCGGCAACGACCGTGACGCCGCGTTGGTAGGCATACGTCGTGGCTTTACCGATGAGTCGCTGCAGCCGGGCGGCAGACCGCGCCGTATGGATGACGTTCCCCGTCGTGTCCCGGATGACCTTGCCCGCCGTGTCGCGGGCTTGATGCTCGAATCCCGCGCCAAGACTCATGTTGATGACATCGGCCCCGGCGCCACCTTCGGCGATCGGTGTCGCGGCGTACACTATCCCGTTCAGAATCCAGGAGAAACTGCCGCTCCCGCAGTGCAGAACCTTCACGCCGATGAGGGTCGCCCTCGGAGCAATGCCGACTGTGCCGATGTTCTGCGCGGGTGCGGCGAGGATACCAGCGACATGCGTGCCATGCCAGAACGTGTCCGTAAGGCGGCAAACGCCCTGCGCGTCGCGGCGCAGATCGGTATTGAATGGAATGAAGTTGTTGGGAATGGTATCCGGATCGGGGACAAAGGAGCGCGAGCGGGCGACATCGAGATTCGGCGCGATGTCGAGATGCGTGCTATGGATCCCGCCATCCAGGACCGCCACACGCGCGCCCGCGCCGGTGGCACCGGCGTCCCAGGCTGCCGGTGCCGAGACGGCATCGGGCGCCCACTGCACGAGCCGGAACGTTTCGCTCGCGCCGACGCTCGCCTGCGCTGCGGCCGGAGGAAGGTCTTCGGCCGTGAGCTCCTCAGTAACGACCGACTCGCGAGGATCGACCCACTGGATCTCGAAGTCCGGAATCACGCTGAACACACCCGTGATTCTCGCCGCGCGATCTGCGAAGGCCGGATCGTCAGATGTGGCGACCGCGACGCCGATCTGGGTGAGCTCCGTCGTGAGCACACCGCCGGCCTTGGTGATCTGCGCCGCGAGGTTCGCGGGCAGCGCGTCGCCGATGAAGTCGATCATGTAGGCCCTGGCGGCAGCAGGTGCGGTGCTGAGCTGCATCGATGGGCTGGTGGATAGACCAGCGGTGGGCAGGTCCGGCTTCACGGGAGCGTCGTAGGCGCAGGCCGCGGCGACGATCGCTCCGGTCACGAGCGCAAATCGCAACATGGGTCGGTGCATCGTTACTCCGAAGTCATAGAGGAGGTACGAGGGCGCTGAGAGCTTGAAGGTGTCGCGCCCTCCGGCCGACCGCAACGGGCCCTGGCTATATTCCTCACGCCATGCCCTCCCTGTCTGCATCGCGCGCCCGCATCGGCGTCATTTTTTTCACCGTCCTGATCGATCTCATTGGGTTCGGCATCGTGCTGCCGATCCTTCCATCGTATGCGCAGCGTTTCGGGGCCGGCGGGCTCGGCTACGGCACGATCATCGGCGTCTTCTCCCTGATGCAATTCGTGGCGACGGCGCTGCTTGGAAAACTGTCCGACCGCATCGGCCGCAGACCGGTCCTCCTCACTACCATGCTCGTGAACGCCGCCGGCTACACACTGTTCGCGTTCGCCGGATCGTACTGGGTGCTGTTCCTCTCACGCGTCGTGTCCGGGTTCGCCGGCGGCAATATTTCTGCGGCGCAGGCCTACATGGCCGACATCTCGACGCCCGCCGAACGGTCCCGCGCCATGGGAATGGTCGGCGCCGCCTTCGGGCTCGGCTTCAGCCTCGGCCCTGCCATTGCGGGATTCTCCGACTACTACCTGGGTCCGATGTGGCCCGGGCTGATCGCGGTCGGCCTGTCGCTCGCGAATTTCGTCTCGGCGTATTTCATCCTGCCGGAGTCGCTTGCGCCCGAGCTGCGGGTGAAACGCCCCCTGTTCGATCTCGGCCACATCGGCGAAGCGCTCGCGCGTCCCACGCTCAGGCCGCTGATGGCCGTGTGGGCGCTCGTACCCCTCGCCTTCGCCGGGTACACCGCGATTCTCCCGCTCCAGGCGTACGCCGCCCTCGGCTGGGGAAAACGCGAGCTCGCATTTCTGTTCACGCTGATCGGCGTCACGGCGGCATCGGTGCAGGGCTACTTTTTTGGGCGGATCATCAAGCGCACCGGCGAGCGGTCGTTGGTTATCGCCGGCACGTTTGGGATGGCGATCGCGATCGGCGTGATTCCGTTTCTGCCAGGCTCCGGCTTGCTCTATTTTTGGACGTTCATCCTCGCGGTTTCCAACAGCATCTTCGCGCCCGCCGCGACCGGGATCGTCTCGGTCTATGCGGGCGTCAGCGAGCAGGGCACGGTGCTCGGCGCTGCCCAGGCGATCGCGGCGCTTGGCCGCACCGTCGGCCCCCCGCTCATCGGCCAGGTCTATGATGTGAGCCCGGTCACCTCCTTTCTGTTCGCAGGTCTCGTCATGGTGCTCGCGGGTTTTGCGGGGTTGCGCATGCCGCCGGTGACCCATGCCGGTACGCCCCCGCCTCCTCCCGCACCGCCCGTCCCTTCAGTACCGTTACCTTCGGCCCCACCTCCTGAGTCTTAACGGTATCTCAGGGGTATCGTCAAAGAGTCGGACTCTTCCCGGGAGTAGTTCATGCATAAACGCGCGACAATTGCAGTGGCCGCCCTGCTGGTGGCCACCGCGTGTAAGCAAGACCCCACGGGTGCTGCAGCGACGAATGAAATGGTGCTCGCCCAGCAGGCCCAGACGATCGCCACGAGCGTGACGTCGGAGCGCAACGCTGGAACCCACTTCGAGGGTTGGGTTCGCCGAGTTATCGAAGCCCTGCGCACGACGGATGATCCGGAAGCGCAGGCCTGCCTGGCCGAAGCGCGCGAGCTGCGGCAAGAAGCGCACGCCGCGTTTGAAGCGGGCGACCGCCAGCTGGCCAGGCAGCTGCTCCACGAATCGTTCCTCAAAGTGCTGTGCGCGGTCGTCGAGGTGTTCCCCGATGCGGCCGAGCGAACCGGGCTCGCGGTGGACAACGCAATCGAGCGTATTGAGAATTTCCTGGGCGACCGTGAAGCCCCGCGCATTCGCGCGATTCTGGCGCACGTGAAGGAGCTGCGCGGCCAAGCCGAAACGGCCTTGGCGTCGGGAGATGAAGTGACGGCGCTGGCGCTGAACCTGCGCGGAATTCAGATCCTGCATCGGCTCGTGGATCATGTGAGAGACCGGCATCAGGATCATGATGAAGTGGCTGAGAATGAGATGGAAGGAACGGCTTACTAAGGACCTGCAAAGACTAGACGCACAGACGCACAGCGGGTGCCAGTCCACAGGGGTTAGGGCAGACGTTCTGTCCTGACCCCTGTTTCCTGTTCACCGCTGTGGTCTGTGCGTCTAGGTGTTGCCTAGCCTAGCCATCCCCCCGCACCGTCGGTCATATTTATTTCCCCCCTAGCAGGAGCGTTGCGCCCGTATGCGCGTCTACAAGACTCCAGAAATCCGCAATGTGGCAGTAGTTGGCCACGGCGCGAGCGGCAAGACCTCCCTGGTCGATGCGCTGGCGTTCGTGGCCGGAACAAGTAAACGCCACGGTTCTGTGAAAGAAGGAACCGCCCTCACCGATTACACTGCCGACGAAATCGAACGCAAATACTCCATCAATCTCGCGCTGGCCGTCGCCGAGTGGATGGACACCAAGCTCAACCTGATCGACACGCCGGGCTATCTCGACTTCACCGGTGACGCGCTCGCGGGCGTCTACGCCGCCGACAGCGCCGTCGTCGTGCTCTCGGCGACCGCGGGTGTCGAAGTCGGCACGGAGAAAGTCTGGGACTACTGCGAGCGCCGCGCGCTGCCGCGGATGTTCTTCGTGTCGCTCATGGACAAGGAGCACGCGAACTTCGAGCGCGTGTTCAACCAGATCAAGGAACAGCTGACGTCCAAGGTGATCCCGGTGGAGATCCCGGTCGGGGAAGGACTGGAATTCCACGGGATCATCAACCTGTTCTCGAAGAAGGCGCATCTCTACAGGAAGGGCACAAAGGCCGGTGAGTACGAAGAGGTCGACGTGCCCGACGAGTACAAGGAGCGGTTCGAGAAGTACTCGCAGGAGCTGATCGAAAGCATCGCCGCCACCGACGACACGCTGCTCGAGCGCTACCTCGGAGGCGAAGAGATCACGCGCGATGAAGCGATCGCCGCCATGAAGGCGGGGATGGCCAAGAACGAGCTGTTCCCACTGTTCTGCGGCGCCGCCGAGCTGACGTACGGGACCCGGGCCCTGCTGAACAAGCTCGTGGAGCTGTGCCCGTCGCCCAGCGAGCGGCCGCCCATCGAGGCGCAGAAGTGGGGAGCCGCCGACCGCGTGACGCTGAAGCCGGAGGATTCCGGACCGCTCGCGGCCCAGGTGTTCAAGACCGTCTCCGAGCCGCACGTCGGCGACGTCACGCTGTTCCGCATCTTCTCGGGCACGGTGAAGAATGGCCAGGAAGTCTGGAACGCGCCGCGCGAGGCCGCGGAGAAGCTGAATCACCTGTGCGTGGCGGTGGGCAAGGAGCGGATCGAAATCGCCGAGCTGCATGCCGGCGACATTGGCGCGGTCGCGAAGCTGCGCGATACGCACACCAACGACACGCTGTCGACCAGGGACAACGGACTGGTTCTGGCGAAGATCCCGTTCCCCGAGCCGGTCATCACGGTGGCGGTCGAGGTGAAGCAGCGCGGAGAGGAAGACAAGCTCTCGACGGGGCTGCACAAGCTGCACGAAGAGGATCCCACCTTCCACCACGAATACAACGGCGAGCTGGGCCAAACGCTGATTCGCGGCCTGGGCGAGCGGCACCTGGAGATCGTGGTCGGGCGGCTGGCGCGGAAGTTCGGCGTGCACGCGCAGACCGCGCGGCCCAAGGTCGCGTACCGCGAGACGTTCCGAGGGAAGTCAGAAGGGCAGGGCAAGCACAAGAAGCAGTCCGGCGGGCGCGGGCAGTACGGGGACTGCTGGATCCGGATCGCGCCGCTGCCGCGCGGCTCAGGCGTACAGTTCGTAGATGAGATCGTCGGCGGTGTGATTCCGCGCCAGTACATCCCGGCGGTCGAGCGCGGCGTGCTCGAAGCGGCGCACAAAGGGCCCGTGGCCGGCTATCCGGTCGTGGACTTCAAGTTCGAGCTGTACGACGGCTCATACCACGACGTGGACTCGAACGAAATGTCGTTCAAGATGGCCGGCATCCTTGCGTTCAGAAACGTGAGTCCCGGCGCGCGACCGGTGCTGCTCGAACCGATCATGGAAGTCGAAGTCTGGACTCCGGACGAATATCAAGGCGCCGTGATGGGTGATCTCTCGTCCCGGCGCGGCCATATCGTGGGCACGGACAAGGACGGCAAGCTCACGAAGATCAAGGCGATGGTCCCCGAGGCGGAGCTCGACCGGTACGCGACGACGCTGCACTCGGTCACGCACGGGCGGGGGACCTACAAGATGAAGTTCCATATCTACCAGGACGCGCCGCCCGATGTCGCGGCGAAAGTGACGGAAGCGCGGAAAAAGGAGCTCGAGGAAGCGAAGGCCTGACGCAGGAGAGCCCGGCCGCCTCGACGAGGCGACCGGGCTCGATGGAACGAACTGATGATCCCCTACCGGCCGATTACGACGTCACCATAACGACGAACACGTCGAAGTCCGGCCCGGTCTTGGTCGGGGCATGTGGTGAACCACCAATGACCGGCGCCGGCGCGACACCGCCCATCGGAATGCTGATCGAGCTACCGCCGAACACCCCGGTGGTCACCGGTGTGCCGAAGAAGTTCTGCACGTTCCGAACCTCGTACCGAGCGCCGGCCGGCAGCACCCCGGCGAGGTTGACGTCGACGCTCGAGCGCCGGCCCCAGTTGTAGACCACGATGTTCGCACGCCCCTGCTCGAACGAGCTCGGACGGACAAACACGCGCGGCGCCGAGGGCGCGGCAGCGACCTGATCCGTGCCGCCGAGGCCGGTATTGCTCTTCCAACCGCTGAACGTATACGACGTCGCGCCGTAGTCCCAGGCGTTCGCGCTCGCATCGCGGCGGTAGAGGTTCGACCCCCACGAATACCCGGACAGCGTGCTGTCTCTGAGCCGCACAACCCGGCTGTTGCCGATGATCTCGTTCCCCGAGGCCGAGACCTGACTCCAGGATCCCAGCGTGAGCACATTCGCACCGCCCACGGCGTAATTGTCCTGCACGGTCAGGTCCGCGTTCGCGTACGTGCTGTACCCGAGCGTCATGTTGTTCGTGCCCAGGCCCGGCGAAAAGTACGCCATGTTGTTCGTCACCCGGCCCTGTTCCACGCCCTGCATACCGCCAAACAGCACGTTGGCATTCGGCGTCGTGGACCAGTTGTTCGGCAGCGATCCGTTGTTGAACGATACGTTGCCGTCGAGGGTGATCTTGTACAGGGCCCCATCGCCGGGCTCCGAATAGGCGTGAATCCCATAGCCAAACTGATTGAAGACGATGTTGTCGCGGAGCAGGAGCCCGGTGTTGCTCTTGACATAGAGCGCATGCCCGCCGCCGCCGCTCGCGCCCTGCCAACCGTTGTTGTAGAAGATCGAGCCAATGACCTCGACATTCGAGTGCGACGCGTACGTGTACAGGCCGATCCCGCCGTCATGCACGACGAGATTGATGTACTTGGTGTTCGACGCGGCGTTCACGATCATGTTGGGACGCGTATTCGAATAGCGGTTCGGGTCCGAGCTCATCAGCTCGAAGCCCCACCACACCGTCCACGCCCCCTTCACCATGAACGCGTCACCACGGGTGGATGTGGACGTGCTGTTCGCCACGTCGATCGTCGCGCGCTCACCAGGGTACTGCCGGAAGACGACCGGTTTCCCCGCAGCACCCGCCACCGTCGCCACGAATTTCCCCTTGTAGGTCCCCGCACGCAGCCAGACCGTGTCGCCCGGCTGAATACGTCCGCCCGCGCCGCCGACCGCGTACGCGAGACTCCACGGATTCGCGGCGCTGCCGTCAGCGCTGGAGCTGCCGCTCGGCGAGACCTGGAAGCCCTGGTGAACGACCGGCTCCTCACCCGGAGGCGCGGTGGTCGCCCGGACCGTCACGTTCGAGGCACCGTTCCTGCCGCCGCTCGCCGCAGTCACCACGACGCCGCCGCCCATCAGGCCTCTCAGCAAGCCCGAGGAGGAAACGGTCGCGACCGCCGCGTTGCTCGTGCTCCAGGCCACGTTCGTCACGCCAACGCTGTCGTTGGCGTTGGTGAGCCCATAGGCCTGAAGCTGAAGCGTCTGGTTGGAATCGACCGTGGCTGCATCTGGAACGATGACCAGACGCGCAATACCCGGGTTTGAGGGATCGACCGGGTCGGTCAGAGCCTGATCCGAACATCCCAATCCAAATACGGCAACGCCGAGGACCGCAAGGCGTCTCGTAAGCTTGAAGGTGAAGTTCATGACTAGTCCCTTTCGTCTTTAGGGTTTACGCCTCCCACCCTAACGGACTAGTAATGATCGAGCAATAGGATTAGTTCAAACGACTAGGTAACGACCCGGCGAGAATTAGTCCCATCCCCTAGGTACGAAATCTGCTTCTGAGATGGGCATGACATCACTGCAAGCAAACGAAATCGCAACGCGTCGCCGTACGATCCCGAGGATCAACTATCATCGCGTGGAGTCGTGGCCGTCCCTCGCGTGGCTGGCGCATTGCCGAACCGGATCGCAAGAGATCGACGTGATGCACGGCACGCGCGTCGAGGTCACGCCGGATTTCTTTTGTGAGGCGGTGTGGGATGGTCCTTTTGAGGCGGGCGACTTTGACCGAACGGATGTCGTTTGCGGATCGGGCGGCCGTCTGCGTGACGGCGCACTGACTTTCGTGAGCGCCGGCCACACGGTGGACCGGCTCCAGCTGCTGGCGCGTGGCGACGAGTATTGGATCTCGAACTCGCTCACCTGCCTGCTCTCCGTAACCGGCGCGCGCGTCGATCCTGCGTATCCCAACTATTTCCGCGACTTCTCAACGATCCGCTTCGGCCTGGCTCGCTACGTTCCGACCCTTGCCACCAGCGCCGGCGACGCGCGGTTGGTGTACTTCGACAACATCGTGTGGGATGGGAAGCGGTTGGATGTACGGCCCAAGCCGGAGCTCGTGCGGGATTTCAGCAGTTTCGAAGGGTATCGCGGGTTCCTCGATAACACGTTGCAACGGGTTGCGCTGAACCTGGGAGCCAGCTTCCGTCGCTATCCACTGCGGATGTTGGGCACGATCTCTTCCGGCTACGACTCATCCACCGTGGCTGTGCTCTGCAAGCAGATCGGGCTCTCGGAGCTCATTTCGTTCGAGCAGGGTCAGGGGGACGACAGCGACTCCGGCCACGAGATCGCGGCCTGTCTTGGACTCAACACGACCCTGTTTCACCGGGACGCCTGGCGACGTGACGTCTTTCCTGAAGTGCCCTTCCTGGCCGCAGACGCCAAAGGCGAAGACGTGTTTCTGAAGGGCGCGGAGCGGGTGCTCGAGGGCAGCGTGCTGTTCACCGGCCACTACGGCGGGAAAGTCTGGTGTATGGAGACCACCGGGTTGGGGCCCGATTTCGAGCGCCACGATCAATCCGGTCTCTCCCTCACCGAGTACCGGCTTCAGGCCGGCTTTCTTCATTGCCCGGTGCCGTACTTCGGCGCCCGTCAAATCGGTGACCTGAGTCGGATCAGCCGTTCCCCGGCCCTGGCGCGGTGGGACGTCGGTGGGCGATACAGCAAGCCGATCGCTCGCCGCATTGTGGAGGAGGCTGGCGTTCCGCGGACGGCATTCGGGATCCGCAAGAAGGCTTCATCTGTGCTTTTCTTTCACGCGCAGAGTTTTCTGACGCCGGCCGCATTAGCCGAGTATGTGCCGTGGCTCGAGTCGCATGTGCCGCCCCCGGCCAGGGGCCGTCGCTCGCTCTGGGATCGCATGGTGCGCGGCAGTGTGGCGCGCGCGGCCCAGCTCGTCGCGTCGACGGTCAATCGCGACGGACCTGGCGGAGATTTCCTGCACCGGGCGGCGCGCTACGCCGCCGGTTGGGCCGACCACGAGCCGCTATTTCGTTGGGTGTTCCCCTGGGCGAGCGAACGCGCTCGCGCGACCTACCCTCCTCCCGCGGTCCCCGTCTCTTAGCGCTAGAATTCCCGGGAGTCGCCCGCGTCTCGTGCAGGGCAGTCCGGGACGCGGGGTTTTGCGTTCGATACCAACGGGAAAGGAGCTGTGCGGATGAACGGCAAGGCATGGTTGTCGGTATCCGTGGTCGCTGTGATCGGCGTGGTCGTGGCGTGCAAACCGGGCGACAAGCGGGATGGCGGCGCGGCGGCCCGTGCAAACGCGCCGGCGAAAACCGCGACCATCACCGGGTTTCAGACGCCGGAATCGGTGCTGTGGGATTCCACGCTCGACGTGTACTTCGTCTCCAACATCAACGGCAACCCGATCGCGAAAGACGGCAACGGGTTCATCAGCGTCGTCGATCCCGCGGGCACGATTCGCGACAGCGCCTTCATCAAGGGTCTCAACGCCCCCAAAGGAATGGCGGTTATCGGCGATACGCTGTGGGTGACGGACATCGACGTGATTCGCGGCTACAACGCGCGCACCAGGGCAGCAGTGGCCACCGTGTCGATTCCGGGAGCCGTGTTCCTGAACGACATCGTTGCGGCGCCCGACGGCTCGCTGTACATCACCGACACCGCAATCCGCTTCGGCGCGCAGGGTCCGGAGCACGTAGGGCACGATCGCATCTTCAAGGTCGCGCCGGATCGCAAGGTCAGCATCGCGCTCGAAAGCGACAGCCTCGGCCGGCCCAATGGCATCACCTGGGATCGCGCGAACGATCGGTTCATCGTAGTGCCGTTCGGAGTGGGCAAGCTCTTCGGCTGGAAACCCGACCAGGCGCCCAGCACGATCGGCACAGGTCCTGGACAGTTCGACGGTGTGGAGGTCGCCGGCAACGCAATCTGGGTTTCGAGCTGGGCGGATTCATCCGTGTATCGCTACGTGGACGGGCAGGGCACGAACATGATCAAGGGCGTTCCGAGTCCGGCCGATATCGGTTACGACGCCAAGCGCAAGCGTGTGTTGATTCCGGTATTCATGGGCAACACGGTCGAAATCTGGCAGGTGGACTAAGCGGCGGGCTCCTGTTGCGTCAGGCAGTGGAGCGTCCCGAAACCCCAGACCAGGTCGACGGCATGAATGCCAATGATGGCTCGATCAGGAAAACATTCGGCCAGGATGCCGAGCGCGATGCGATCGTTGGGATCGTTGAATGTGGGTACGAGCACGGCTGAGTTCGTGATGTAGAAGTTGGCGTAGCTGGCGGGCAGTCTGACGCCGTCGAAATAGAGTGGGGCGGGCATCGGGAGGTCGATGACCTCGATGGCCGCCCCGTTTTCCAAATGCATCCCCTGCAGCCGCTCGCGATTCTCCTCGAGCGCCTGGTAGTTCACGTCCTTCGGATTCTTTTCCCGGCACAGCACGACCGTACGCGCGTTGACGAACCGGCACAGATCATCGACGTGACCGTGCGTGTCGTCGCCAGCGATTCCATGACCGAGCCACAGGGTATTCGTGATGCCCAGCATGTCGCGGAACACATTTTCCACTTCGTAGCGCGACATGCCGGGATTACGCACCTGCACGCGCGTATCGAGCAGGCACTCCTCAGTGGTGATCAGCGTGCCGCGCCCGTTGACATCGATCGCGCCGCCCTCGAGCACGATCTTGCCGTCGATCAGCGGCAGCTTGAGTGTCTTCGCCGCGCGTTCGGGAATCTTGTCGTCCTTCTTCCAGTCCTTGTACTTCGCCCAGGCCCTGAAGTGAAATCGGGCAATAGCGAGCGTCTTGTCGCGGCGAACGAAGATCGGACCCGAGTCTCGGGTCCAGCCGCGATTGGTGGGGAATTGCAGAAAATCGACGCGGTCCAGGTCTACGCCGACTTTCTTGAGCACGCGCGTGGCCTGTGCCTGATGACTCTTGGAGTTCACGAGAATGCGCACGGTCTCGCTACGCGCGAGGGCCCGCGTGATCTCGCCGTACACCCATGGAATGACGGGAAATTTGCCGGGCCAGTCGGTCGCGTTATGCGGCCAGCCGATCCATGTGGCGGCATGCCGCTCCCACTCAGCTGGCATCCTGTAATCGGTCATCGGTCGTCGGTTCTCAGGTGAATCACCGATGACCGATAACCGATAACCGATGACCGACAACCCGAGAAGTCAATCAGTCAGAAAGCGATGCTGGATGCCCGAGTACGCATCGGTCCGGCGATCCCGCAGGAACGGCCAATTGCGGCGCACTTCCTCGATCCGCGCCAGGTCGACCTCGGCGATCACGTTCTGCTCCTTCTCGCCCGCCTCGGCCACCACGACGCCGAACGGATCGCTCACGAACGAGTGCCCCCAGAACTCGAGACCGGCGCCCCCCTCCCCGCCCTGGTCCCCCAGCCGCTCGAACCCGACCCGATTCACGGCCGCAACCCAGCACCCGTTCGCGATCGCATGACTGCGTTGGATGGTCTTCCAGGCATCGAGCTGCTGCGGGCCGTACTTCTCCTTCTCAGACGGATGCCAGCCGATCGCCGTGGGATACAGCAGAATATTGGCGCCCTGCAGCGCGGTCAGGCGCGCGCCCTCCGGATACCATTGGTCCCAGCATACCAGCGCGCCAATCGGACCGACTTTCGTGTCGAACGCGCGGAAGCCAAGATCCCCCGGAGTGAAGTAGAACTTTTCGTAGTACGAGGGATCGTCGGGGATGTGCATCTTGCGGTAGATGCCCTTCACCTTCCCGTCGGCGTCGAGCACGGCGGCCGTGTTGTGGTACAGCCCCGCGGCGCGCCGCTCGAACAGCGAGGCCAGAATGACGACGCCGAGCTCCTTCGCGACGTTACCCAGCGTCTCGGTGGTGGGACCGGGGACCGCTTCGGCCAGATCAAACAGGTCGTGATCCTCGCGTTGGCCGATATAGTGCGTCTTGAACAGCTCCGGCAAACAGACGAGGTTCGCGCCCTGTTGCGCGCATTCGCGGATGCGCGCGACGGCTTTGTCGAGATTCTCAGGAGGATTGGGACTCATGCTCATTTGCACGAGCCCGATCGTGAATTTCGACGGCAGAGCAGCAGCCATGGGAGGGAA
>DASTDR010000146.1:0-3754 GCA_035710265.1 Gemmatimonadales bacterium
TTGCCGGATTTCCCGATCCGCGGCTACGAGTACTACGATTACCGTCATGACGTGGTGAATACCACCTTCCGGAATTACGAGGACAACGCCACTCGCAAGACGGGAGCGATCTCTAACCTGCTGTTCAGCAGCTTCGGGGTCAGCACCAATAACTCCTTCGAGCGCTTGAAATTCGTCAACGCCAAGCCGGTGTATTTCCCGCCGATGGAGAACAACCGCAAGTGGGCCAGCGATAACGGAGGCAGTACGTCCTATAAGACCGCGGCGTACAAAGACAAGGACGGCTCGCTCGGCGCCGGTCCCAATTCCTACGTTCTCATCCACGACGGCGTCAACGACAGCATCGCCGTCGACGCAGAAGCCTGTGAGATCAAGCCCACCTGGAACGCTGCCGTGTGCAAGGGCGATGTCGGGCGACTGAGTTTTGCCGGCGGCGGTGGCGGTTTCGGCGCTCGGGGCGGTGGTGCCCCGAGAGCCGGTGGTGCCGGTCCCGGCGCGGCTGCTGGTCCTGGCGCACCTGCCGGTCCCGGCGCCGCTCCCGGAAGAGCCGGAGCTCCGGGCCCTGGCGGCGCTGCTGGTCCTGGCCGGGCTGCCGGTCCTGGCGGACCTGGTGGTCGAGCCGGAGGTGCCGGTGCACCTGCTCAGCCGCCAGTCGTCCTCAGCCGCAAGGGCAAGGAGTTCACCGTAACCGGGGCCACCAACGTACGAGCCGGTACTGAGATCAAGGTGGCAACCGAAAGGCCGAACGTGCCCCTCACCCTGACGGAAATGGATGCCGGCTCGTGGGTGATCTTCGAGCTGCCGGGATTCACCACCGCAGCCTCGGGTACGCCGCAGGACAGCCTGGATGCGCTGCGCCAGGCCAGCGCCACCTCGTACTACAAGGGCCAGGATTCGCTCTGGGTCAAGCTTGTCTCCAGCGGTGACGCCGGCAACGGCGCCCCTGGTGGTGGAACCAGCGTCCAGGTCAGCCGGTAGGCTGCACCCTGCTGTATGAGCAAGAGCCCCCGGCGCAAGCCGGGGGCTCTTTTACTTTGTACAGCAGTCAGCCAAGTCCAGCCTTCGCTCATGATCCTCGCGCTTCGCGCGACGGCTGCCCCACCCGAAGAGCTGTCCACCGAGATCGATTCGATAGAAGCACCACCGCATGCTGTCCGGCGGGAACCTACAGTCCACGAACACCGATACTCGGCAACGTCGATGCGCTACTGTTTCGTGAGAGTGGTCGTCACGCTGACCGTCGGGTACCCGGAGACGTGAGTGAGCGGGCCCGAAGTTACGCTGGTGAACGCGTTCACGAATTGAAAACTTTGCGAGATCCTCATGACCACCGTGTTGCCGCTGACCGCACCCTGATAGGTTTCAGCGCGCGTAACCGTTCCCGTGCCGCTCGCGTTCGGGTTTGAACTCGCATGGCCGAACACCAGACTGCTCGCGGGCCCCTCGAAGTAGGCCACACCGGGCGGCGGTGAAGCGGTACCGGGCAACACGCTAGGCGGAACCGTCGCCAACTGCACATTGCCGAGCCGGCAGCTCACCGGTCGTTGGTCCTCGGTCCAGCTGCTGTCCAGCTGGGCCTGCACAAGGCCGCTGGCGAGGGGGCCGAGAATGCGCACTGTCATTTGCCCGTTGACGACGACATCGAAGGTGCAGTTGAGCTCAAGGCTGTTGTCACTGACCCGGCGATTGACGTAGCTGGCCGTGGTCTCGATGTGAAACGTTCCCGAGTACGTGCCAGCCGGGTTGGCTGGCGCCGGACCGGTCCCCGGCAGCGGCGGGGGTGGGGTCACGGCCGCAGTCCCGCCGCCGGGTATCGTAGCCGTGCCACTGAGGGACGTGCCGCTTGCCGTCGCCGTCACGGCCGCGACAATCGTGTACCCGCCGCCGCTCACGTTGAACGTGCCGCCGCTGAAGGTGCCCGACAAACCAATGGCCTCGCCACTGCTCGTGACAAGGAGACCGGAAGCTGTCGAACTCTGCGCGGCCACGGTTGGCTCGAGCCACGCCAGCAGGTGCGACAACACGCGGATGCCGCCAGGCTCGAGTGACGCCCGTAACGCCAGTGAACTCGCCGCCCGCAACGTCAGCGTTCCGATCACGCCGCCTGCGGAGCTCAGCCCGGCGACGTACGTATTGACGATGGGCTCCGATCCTCCCAAGCCACTCGGCGCACTCGGCCCACTCGGATTCGACGAGCCGCAGGCGAACGCCATCACGCTTACCGCGCAGATCAGGCCGAGATTCCGGCGAAGAGACACGGCTGGGAATCTAGTCGAACAGGGAGGGTGGGTCAAGGAATGATCCCCAGGGAAAGATCCCCAGTCCCTAGCGCGGGCGAAAGCGTCCCGAAAGGGGGCGGAACCTCGTACTACAAGGGCCAGGACTCCCTCTGGGTCACGCTTGTCTCCAGCGGTGACGCCGGCAACGGCGCCCCTGGTGGTGGAACCAGCGTCCAGGTCAGCCGGTAAGCTGCTCTTGCTTTGTACGACAATCAGCCAAGCCCGGCGTGCGAATTCATTTCGACGGGCCACCATTTCTTTTGGATGTTAGCGGCGATTCGTCGCCTGCCGTGTCCGTTCAGAACGTCACGTGAAGCGAGGGCGCGCGCAAGCCCTGAGTGGGTACCCACTCGATCTGCGCCTGACAGACGCTCCCCGCGCAATCCAGGACCTTGATATCGCGAGCGTAGAGGAGCGCTGCATCGGCGATCACCTTGTTCGCGTCTATCGTCTGTGAACGAAGAACCGGATGTTGCCCGCCGCCTCGTACATGCACGTGGTGGATAGCGAGTGAGGCCTCAGGATCCGCCGGCCCGCCGCGACCCGCCAGGAACACGAAATCGGTGTCGCTCGCCCAGACGACTGCAGATCGCAGTGTCTCGATCGGGGCACCAGGCGTATCGTTGCGGCCTCGGTACTTCTGGTTGGCAGTGTGCCATTCGGGAAAAACCGGGAGCCCGACATCCCGCATGAACTCCATGCCCCGAGGGTTCGGGGGCAAGCGGTTGAGTTGGACGCTGCTCCCGACGTCGTACAGCAGCAGCACGTCCTCGTCCTGGGACGACGGGGGCTGGAAGCGCCGGTACGCGATGAATCTCCCGGTTGGCGAGATCGCCGGTCGCGCGACGAAAAACTGGTCAGCGACCTGCCCCGAAACCAGGTCCACGACCGACGCCGTTTCGGCCGTAATCAGCACCAGGCGCTCGGATGCCCACGGAACGACCACATCCGGCGAGCGCCCGGCGCTTGAAATCTCGATGGTTGACGTCTTTCCGGGGGCGCTGACGCGCACACTCACCGAAATGTCGGTAAATGGCGGAGTCCACTGTTCCTCGACGACAACCTGCCGTTGACCGACGGTGCCCGACCAGACCGTTCGTCTGTTCCCCTCCTGCGCACTGACCAGCGCGAAGGAAGTTGCGCCGAGCAGAATCAAGACCTGACTCATCCGCATCGCCGACCTACTTCGCCGCGCGGCTCGCCTGGGCCGCCGCGGCCAGCGCAGCAGGCCAGGTTGCCTGCGTCTGTGTCTGCGGGTTGAACACGTCGCCCGGATAGATCGCGCCCTCGGCGGCGGCGATTTCCTCTTTGGTCAGATCGGCACTCGGTTCAAGCGCGAAGACATCGATCCCGCTGGTGATCTCGGTCGCATATATCCGCCCCTTGTACCAGTAGGCCGACCAGTAGCCGCCTACCACCAGCTGGTCCTTGTCGATCGGGCCGCGGTCGAAATAGGCGATTTCCCGGGTGTTGGC